>CAJOMK010000064.1 GCA_905235495.1 uncultured Methanobrevibacter sp. | reverse complement strand
ATTTGGAATTTTCCACATTCATTCCTAATGTTTGCTTAATCATTTTCATGGTTTACCTCAAGTTTAGTTTGGATTTAATTTTTATTTTAATTAAATATTTTATTTCAATTAAATATTTTATTTTAATCAAATATTTTATTTTAATTTAATTTTTTTTAAGTTAGATAAATATAATTTTTAAATGAATGATTCTATTATTTTATTTTCTTGATTAATTTTGCCACATTTGTACCAAATAGTCTTATGGTATTAATTCCTTCTGTATCTTCAAGTGCAGTTCCTTCAGGGCCTGCTGTAACCATGTTCCAGTAAGTGGAGCCAGGTATGATCATTCCATTTATTGGGAAAAACATGGTCATTTCCTGTAGGGTTAATGTTTGCCCCCCTCTTCTTGCTACAGTGATTGGGCCACCTACCATCCAATCAAGGAATTTGTCTCCTCCTCTGGAAACTTTTCCGATTCTTTGAAGTGCAGACATGATGTCCCCACGTGCAGTACCGAAATAAACAGGTGCGGCAGGAATGAAACCGTCAGCTTCTCTAATCTTATCAATGATTTCATCCAAACCGTCATCTAAAGTACAGTTTACAGTTTCAGAACAGGTTCCGCATGCAATGCATGATTGAATGTTCGTATCTTTAAGTGAAATGATTTCGGTTTCAACCCCTTCAGCTTCAATGGCTTTTGCACATTCCTTTAAAACCATAAGAGTATTGCTGTTTTTTCTTGGGCTTCCATTTAATAGTATAACTTTTGCCATGGTATCTTCCTTAAAATAATCTTTTTTTTTCAAGTTTGTTTGATTTAATTTATTTTTTCTATTGGTTTATTTGATTTTTAATTAATCAATTAAGTGATTGTTTATCTGGTTACTCCACCAAATCCTATTAATGTGTCAATGCAATTTTCAATTGCCTCTTCAGTCAAGGATATGATTTTAAAGGTATAGCTAATTTCGTTTTCCTTTATTGGCTCGCCATTATAGATATCAATTATTATCACATCAACAATGTTCTTAAATGTCTTTAGGGTATCTTTAATAACATGAGGATTTGATTTTCTATTGAAAATGGCGCTTATGTCCCTTGTGTACATTTTTTGATTGTTAAGTTTCCATTGGTATAGCTCATCATCATTCAATTTTCTCACATTGGATATCTTAAGCTTTTTTACCTTTCCGTTGTCATCTTCCAAATATAGGAAGTCAACATCGATTTCCTTGAGTGTTCCGATATGGATTGCATCTGAATAGATATGTTTCAATCCAACTTCGCTTCCAATGGATTGAATGAGTTCATTGTATTCTTTTGTAAGGGCATTTATTGCCTTGTCACTTCTACCTAATGCCGCTTGAATGTCTCCCATATGTTTGGTTGCCTTAAGTGCAATTCCAACAAATTCTTCTTCGTCTTCATTTGTCAATGCATCTTTCAATTCGCTCATTGAATCAAAGAGAGCCTGTCTGATTTTTTCTCCACGCTTGTTTTCATGTTGAATGGAATAGGTAAGATATGGATTTTGGGATACGATTCTAGCTATTGTATCTATCATCAAATTGTAAATTGGACTTTCATAGTTTTCAGTATCCCTTATGTCCACTTTAAGCTTTTCAATAGCTGAAGCAGTGGAAATATAAGAAAAGTGAGTCAAGACCTGTACAATTCCCATCATATCATCATGATGAGCTGCTGTTGTTTCAACTATTCTCATTCCTTTGTCTTCAAGGAATTTGTAGACTTTAGGATACCATTCTCCTTTTTCAATTGGTGTGAGGACAATAATCTGCCCCCTCAAATCAGTGGTTCTTGGTCCGAATACTGGGTGAGTTGGAATGAACTCGACTCCCTCATTCAAGCATTCCTGCATTTTTTTGCTTGGCCCTTCCTTAACTGAAGTCACATCCATCATCAATGATTCTTTCTTCATGAATGGAGCCAGTTCATCTATAACAGATTCAGTGCTTGAAATAGGAACAGAAACAATTATGATGTCGCTGTTTTGCACTATCTTTTTATTGTCATTAGAATATTTTATTCCAAGCTCTTCACTTACTTGTTTTCCTACGATGGCATCTCTTCCAGTAACTGTAACATCAAAGTTAAAGTCCTTTAAATACCATGCTATGGTTCTTCCCAAACCTCGTGTTCCACCAATAATTCCAATTTTCATATTATTACCTAGATTATGGTTTTTAATAAATTACTTAATTTTATATATTATCGATAATCATAATTTATATTGTTTTATAGTAATTATATAATTTTAATTTTTTATAATTTTTGTTTATGTAATCATTTTATGATTGGATTTTTTTAAAAATTTATTATTAACTTGTTTATTTGAAATAACTGTTTGAATCATTATTATTGGGGCTTATTTATGAAAATAACTTATCAAGATAGAAAGAAAGGAGTTATTGAACTTCTTCCAGAAACATTGGATGATTTATGGCACTTATCCCATATAATCGCTGAAGGGGATACTGTCTATTCCAAAACAACAAGAAGAATTCAAGACAATACTGGGGATAAGTTAAGAAGTGATAGGGGAGTAAAGAGAACATTCACTTTAGGTGTTTCAGTAGAGGATGTTAGCTTTCACATATTTACAGGAAAGCTTAGAATAATCGGTTCCATCATCAAAGGACCTGAAGACTTGATTCCTCTTGGTTCACATCATACAATTGAAGCTAAATTGAACACTCCAATAAAGATATTCAAGGAGCATTGGTCTGCTTATGCATTGAAGAGAATCAATCAAGCTATTGAAGCGTCAAAGAAACTCTCTGCAATTATTGTGGTCTTGGAAGATGATGTTGCAGACTTCGGTTTGATGAGACAATTCGGTATAGAATATTATGGTCCTGTTATGGGAAATGTTTCCGGAAAGAGGATTATTGATAAAAACAGAGCTAAAAACATTGAAAAGTTCTATCAGAAGATTGTAGATTACATTCTTAAATTTGACAATATTCAAACCATAGTTCTGGCAGGTCCAGGATTCTTTAAGAATGATTTCTATAAATATTTGGAATCAAAGCATGCAGATTTGGCTAAAAAGACCATTTTAAAATCTACAGGATCCGGTGGCCGTGTAGGAATCAATGAAGTTCTTAAAAAGGGAACTGTAGAAAAGTTAGCTACAGAAAATAGGGTTGCTTTTGAGATTTCCGCTGTCAATGAAATCCTTCAGGAAATTGCAAAATCCTCCAATTTAGTTGTTTATGGTAAAAAGGAAGTTAAGAATGCAATCAATCTCGGAGCTATTGACAAGATGCTTGTTTTGGATAATCTCATCCGCAGTGAAGACTTGGAGGACTCAATGGATATGGTTGAAAACATGTCTGGTGAGGTTTTGGTCATTAGCAGCCAGCATGAAGGTGGAAAACAGCTTGAAGGTTTAGGAGGTATGACAGCTACTTTAAGATATTCCCTTTCCTGATTTTAATTTAATTTTCTATTTTTAGGTTTTATTTCATGTTCTATTTTAAATAAATATTATATATTAAAAATTATAAAAATATTCATAATAGATTATATTTTATTATATGGCTTATATAATAAGTCAAAAAATTGTTAATCAAATAATTAATTAGATTATTAATCAAATAACTAATTAAATTATTAATCAAATAATTAAAGGATTTTAATATGTTTTTAGAATTATTGTTAGTATTATTCATATTATCATTTCTAGGAACTGGAGCATTAAACATCATATTCCGTTTCTTAGGCAAAAGGGGATATATGGGAAATCTATACGAACCTGTACGTGGAGGAACACCTCGTGCGATAGGTATAGTTCCATTTATCTTAATCAGTTTATTTTTGCCTGCAGGATATAATAATCTTGTATTGGTGATGGGTTTATGTGCTCTTGTTGATGATGTTATGGGCAGAAGAAGAATAGCCAATTTGCCTATTGAAGTTGGCCAGCTTGCAAGAGGAATAGGTATGTTATGCGTTACAGGATTGGGCTATTCTCTTATGGGTATTTCTTCTATTTTAGTTGCCTTATTGATTCAACCAATGAATATTGCAGATATGCAACCGGGATCTGCAGCAAGTGGTGTTATCATCATGTCTTTCTTCACAATTCTTGCTACTTTGATTATTGGTGTTGAACCTGTAGCGCAGATACCTGCATATTATGTTCCATTGCTTACTTTGGTTACCTGTATTGCTTACGCTCCTTTAGACTTCTCTGGAAAAATCATGATGGGAGAGGTAGGTAATCACACTTTCGCTATAGCATTAGGAATTGGCTATTACATCCTTGGAGGATTTGTAGGAACCTTAATATTATTCATTGTAACAACTGCATTGATTGCATATATCAGAAGAGATAACTTGTCCAGATTCCTTGTTAATAAATTGCATATAAATAATCCGACTTTCGGTGATTTATTTATGGATGTTCTAACTGGTGGTGGCTTAGGTGATTTATTCAGAAAAATCATTCTAAGACAACGTAAACAGGAAGTAACTGACAATTTATTAATTTCATTTTTATTAATTTCACTTGGATTCAGAAGATTATTGTATAATCCATATTCTCCTAACCTAGAAAGAGTAGTTGAAAAGGATGTAAGAACAAAACCTGCAGATTTAAGAAGATTAAATTAGAATAATTCTTTTCGATGTAGGTTTAACTAGATTGTCTAGATTTATAGAATTAGATTATTTAGATTTATAGAATTATGGATTAAAGAGTTATAGATTTAATATTCATAGATTTTTAGATTATTATAGATTATTCAAAAAATAATTTCGGTGATTTTATGGCTGATGTTTTTGAAGTAATTAAAAATCGTAGAAGTGTAAGAGCTTATAAAGATGAGCAAATTGAAGATGAACAGATTGAAAAATATTAGAAGTAGCTATTTTAGTTCCTACTGCAAGAGGAGAAGCTCCATGGCATTTTACAGTAGTTCAAAACAAGGAAACCCTTGAAGATATCAATGATTCTGTACTTAACATCTTATCTAATTCTGGTGATGAATTCCTTGAAACAATTGCAGAATCTCGTGTAAATGTAATGCACAATGCTCCTACAGTAGTATTCGTTTCTGCTAAATCAGATGCAACAAATATGCAAGCAGACTGTTCTGCAGCTATTGAGAACATGCTTCTTGCAGCAGAAGGATTAGACATTGGATTCTGTTGGTTAGGTCTTGTAGCTACTTACTTCAGTGTTGAAGAAAACTTGAAAAAGCTTCACATACCTGAAGGATACACTCCATTGTACGGTGTTGCTTTAGGATATAAGGTTGAACCTAATGAACCAAACCCATGTAAGGATGTTTTAGTCAATTGGGTAAAATAAGATTTTAATATTTTTTATTTTTTCTTAAACTATTTTTTTTTTTAAAAAAAAGAAGCATTGATAAGATGGTTTATCTTATCAATTTAATTTTTTTTACTTATTTTTTTATTTTATTTTTAATTGCTTATTCATTATTTTTATTATTTTTAATCATTTACATGATTTTTAAGATTTTATAATAAGCATCTGTAGATGGATGGACTTCAAGGAAGTCATCGAAATCCTCTTTTGTGATTCCCATATTCATAAGGAATGCAAGATAAGCGGTATCATCAATTGAGGATGGGGATATTTGACTTGCCCTTACTATCTCTTCTGTTTCTGTATTCAATGAAATTTTAGTAAGTCCGGTTTCTCCTCTTAAGATTCTCCAAAATGCATGTGGTCCTCCAAGACCTGGAATAATCACATCTTCAACATTTTCTCTATCATCCGCTTTTTCTGCCTTTTGAGTAAAGCTTACATCCAAATCTAATGTCAATGATTGGGGAACGATGATATCCTCAAACTTATTCAAGTATCCTGCCATATTTCTTGCAGCAGATATTCCTTCTTTTCTTGCATATGGAGTAAGGATTATTCCTCCTGTAACGTCTCCTGCAGCATAGATATTTGGATTTGAGGTTTGGAAGAATTCATTTACCTTAATTGTTCCATCTTCATTCAAGTCCACTATATCAGCTACAATTTCTGAATTAGGAACTCTGCCGGTAGCTATCAATGTCTTTCCTTCAAACTCTCCCTTGTCTGTTATGATTGAGTTTTCAGTGATTTCCAATACATTGGTGTTCTCGTGGATGTCCACTTCATCAATGAGCTTGTTAACTACATAAAATTTGATCTCTGGTTCCAAGTCCTTTAAGATTTCACTTCTTGCAATGATTTTTACTTCACTTCCAAAACTTGAGAAAATATTGGAAAGTTCAGTTGCGATTATCCCTCCACCAACTATATTCAATTTGCTTGGAATTTCCTCTAAGGAAAGTACATCACTGCTTGTCAAAGCATATTCTGCTCCATCGATATTTGGAATAAATGGCCTTGCACCAGTAGCTATCAAAAGATTTTTCTGCTTCATATATAGTGCAATTCTTATTTTTCACATTTTCTCTTTGAAGCACATTGGTATTGTCTAATTTTACCTTAACTAAAATCTTGTCTTCTTCGTTTATTTCCACACTTGCTTCACCATAGATTACATTGTTGTTAACGCTTTCATTTTCCTCTTGGTTGAGTCTACGTAGCATGATTTGGGTCTTTTTTATGTTGTCACATGCAGACTTATAGTCGATGCTTATGTTTCCATCTATGAATCCAATTTCATTATACCTTTTGAAGATTTTTATGAAACGGCTGATATCTGTAAGTGCACAGACAACCATACATCCTTCGTTAAGACAGGTTCCTGCAATGTATTTTCTTTCAATAAGCAAGGTCTCTTCACCTAATTTGCCGAGTTCGAATGATCCAAGTCTTCCTGCAGGGCCTGCTCCAATAACAATGTTTTTTACTTTTTTGATTTCTTCCATATTATCCCTTGAATATTTTTTTAAATAGTTAGTTTTATGAGTTAATATTAATTAATTTTATTATAAAAATTTAATAATGTGCTTTAAAGAAATATGATTTAAAAAATAGCGTTTAATTGAGCAATAAATAAAATTGTTAAAAATATTTTTTATAAAAATAGCAAAAAAAGTATTATTAATTTCCTTTGGGAGTAATACTTTATTAGGTTAAATTATGAATTTTTTTATGATTTAAAAAAAATTTGATTTTAAGAATTAGTTTTTGTTCAATAATTCTAAGAACTTCTCTTTAGCTTCATCAATTGTTAAAGGATAATCGTTGTTCATGTCAAATCCTTCTTTTTCGAGGGATTGGAAAAGCTCTGTAACGATAGGTACTTCTAAGTTAGCCTGATCAAGAATTTCAGGTTGTGCAAAAATCTCTTTAGGAGTTCCTTCTGCAATCAATAACCCGTCAACCATAACGAAAACCTTTTTTGCATAATTTGGAACCAAGTTAACTTCGTGGGTTGAGATTATGATTGTAATACCTTCTTCATTAAGTTCCTTTAATAATTTGCTTAAAGCTCTTACACCTTGAGGGTCTAATCCTGCAGTAGGTTCATCTAAAACCATGATTTCTGGTTGCATTGCAAGAATTCCTGCAATAGCCACTCTTTTCTTTTGCCCTCCACTTAAATGGTGTGGTGCCTTTTTCTCGAAACCGCTCATTCCTACACGAGCTAAACTTTCAGTAACCCTTTTTTGAACCTCTTCCATAGGTAACTTTAAGTTTAAAGGTCCAAATGCAATGTCTTCTTCTACAGTTGGTGCAAATATCTGATCATCTGGGTTCTGGAATACGATTCCGACCTTTTGTCTGAATTTAAGCAAAGACTTTTTATCATACTTCAATTCTTCGCCATCGATGAACACTTTTCCTTCATCAGGTTCATAGATACCATTCAAATGAAGGAAAAAAGTAGATTTTCCAGCACCATTTTTACCTAAAAGAGCAACCATTTCTCCTTTTTCAACTTTTAAACTAACTCCTTTAAGTGCTTGATAATCCTTAGTATAAGAATATTTAATATTTTGTATTTCTAACATTTTATTCTTCCTTTGGCGGTACATAAACCGGCAGTTCTCCGTTATAACTTCTTGCATCTAAACTATGTTGTAATGTTTCACTTTTATCTAATGACCTTAAAAATATATTGCTTATAAGATCTGCTAAGCATCTCATTGAATTCATGTATGAATTATATCCCATTCTTGTTTTTTGTGCTTTCTGCATTGTGTCGATTTCGTTTAGGAATATGAAAATTGTATTACACATTAAAAGCCCAATTTCAGTAAGAATCTTAGGGACTTTCAAAGTATCCAAACAATGGAAAATCTTTGAAATTGGTGTTGTCAATGCAAGAAAACCTAATAATGGGAAACATCCTAAAACTCTAAAGAATGTGTATAATCCGTAATGCCATGAGTCATCAGTAACTACAATGCTGAATATTCCTGTTTCATAGATTACTTCTCCATTTCCAAAGAAGAATATCAAGAACAGACATGTTATTACAAGAAATGCCATAGGTATTGTTAAGAATTTCAAATAAGATCTTAAGCTGATTTTTGCTACTCCTAATATTATAATTGAGAATAAAATGAAAATAAAGACATCAAAATATAGATTATCCAATGCTAAAGTAACTATCAATAAGATTATTGTTAAAAACAACTTAAAATAGGGGTTTGTTTCTGTTAATTCATTATTGTGAGCAATATAATCCATATCAAATTTCATACAATCACTAAAAATTCGTTTTATGTTTAAAAATTTTTAAAATTTTTATCTTTTAAAAAATCTTTAAAGAAGAAAAATGGATAAAGAAGATTATTCTTCTTTACCTTGTCCTCTCCAATAACCGAAGAAGTAACCAATAATGATTGCTCCTATAGCTGCTTGAAGAGCGAATAATAAACTTTCTATTTCCCCACTTGGTGGTTCCCATATTGAAGAGAACCAAGGTTCGAAGTTAGTAGCTTCAATTTGTTCACTTGCTGCATCGTCAGATCCACCAAAGTATCCATCATCTTCCCCATGACCATTATACATAATTAATGGTGCAATGAATATTATTATACAGATTACTGCTAAAATAATTAATGTTGATGTTTTCATGTTAATCACCTTATGTTTCATTAGGAGCTAATGCACCTAATTTGTCTAATAATTTTGGTTTGTAAACTTTTAATCTGTCCCATATAATTACGGTTAAGATACCTTCACCAATAGCTAATGGTATTTGGGTAACTGCAAAGATAGTTAAGAAAGCAGTTAATGCTGCGCCGAAAGTAGGAGTAGGGAATGCGAAAGCTAATTGGAATGAAGTAGTTACGTAAGTTAATAAGTCACCTAAGAATGCTGCAAAGAAAATTGCAATGGTTGATGAAATATTAACTTTAAGACATCCTTTGTATACAAGCCAAGCAATGAATGGGCCTACAATACCCATTGAGAAAATGTTAGCACCTAAAGTGGTTAATCCACCGTGTGCAAGTAATAAAGCTTGGAAAATAAGTACAATAGTTGCGAGTACAGCAGTTACAGCAGGACCGAATAATGCTGCACCTAATCCGTTACCACAAGGGTGAGAACAACTTCCAGTAACAGATGGTAATTTTAAAGATGATAAGATGAACATGAATGCTCCAATTACAGCGAGTAAGGATTTGGATTCAGGGGTTTCATCTGCGATTTTTTTGATTTGATAAATACCATATGCAACGATGATGAATGATATGATGAACCATATAATACACCATGTTAATGGTAAATATCCTTCCATAATATGCATAAATAATTTCCTCCAAATTAATATCAATATAATTGATAAATTAATTAATAATCAAATTTATATTTAATTTTATTTTAATTATATTAAAGTTATATTGATAAATTAATTTTTGTCATTTGTTATATATAAATCTTTTAGTAATACTTAAAATTATTTTAGTTAAGACTAAAAATTTTTATTAAATAAAATGATTGGATTCTAATTTAGTCTTTCTTGATTTTATATTATTTTTCCACTACTTGGATTGTATTGTAATTTTATTTCTTGACTTATGTCATCTTAGATTTTCTTAATACTTTTATCATTTCAAGAATTAGTTTGATAAAATAAAAATATTTATATAATGCTAAAACTATAATAGAAATATTATAGAAATATTAAATTAAGTGATTTGAATTTAAATAATTTTTTTTTTTTTTTAAATCAGTGATTTCATTTATAAAAATTGATTTAATTCATTTAAACAGATTATTCATTAAATAAAACTAAAAGGAGATGTTGCTAATGTGTATTGCTACACCAGCTAAAATCGTAGAGATTGATAGAGAATCCAATATTTGTGCTGCAGACTTTGGAGGAGTAAGACAAAATGCAAAATTGGACCTTCTTCCAGAAGCAGAAATTGGTGATTATGTATTGATTCATGCAGGATATGCCATTGAAAAATTATCCGAACAGGCAGCTAAAGAATCTTTAGAGTCTTGGGATGAATTATTAGAAATGTTAGAGGAAGAAGACAAAGAACGTGAAAAAATGATGGAAGACATGTAGGTTTTTCATTCATCTTTTTCTATTTTTTTAATTTTTTTGTGCAATTGTATTTTTAATTGAATATTATTGTTTTAATAATTTTTAAGCAAGATTATTTACTTTTTTTATTATTAGTTTGTCCTTATTTTTTCTTTGATTTTTATTAAATTGTGATTATATGGATGAGGAAATAAAATTGTTGAAGGAGCTTAATTGTTCGCAATGGGTAATTGAGCATTCCAAAGGGGTTTCAAGAAAGGCATGTGAAATCGCATCCAATTTTGATGATGTTGATATGGAGCTTGTCCGGGTTGGAGGATTGTTGCATGATGTTGGCAGATCCAAAACCAATTCTATTGAACATGCAGTGATTGGTGCCCAAATACTTAAGGAAAGAGGATATTCCCAAGAGATAATCAATATCGTTGAAAGGCATATTGGAACAGGCCTCAGCGAAGATGATGCAAGGCAGTTAGGATTGCCTATTATGGATTACACTCCTCAAACATTGGAAGAAAAGATAGTTTCCCATGCAGACAATCTATTCAATGGTGCTGATGAGGTGGATGTAGAGTTCACTATTGAAAAATGGAAAAGAAAATTAGGGGAAAATCACCCGTCCATTGAAAAGATTAAGGAAATTCATGAAGAGCTTGTTTTAAGATTTGAATAGTTCCTTTTATATATTTATTTTTATCAGGAATTCGATAAATTTTATAAAAACTATTTTATAAAAGAAATTTAAATATTAAATTGATATTAGTTTTAGAATGTAAATTTTTAAACTTATTTTAATTTTATAATTTTATAATTTTAACGAGGCAAAGAATGAAAGTTATTTGTTCAAGTGATGAGTCATTATACAGGCCGGAAGTAGTCAGATGGAGGCAGAGGATGGCAATGATGGAACCATTAGGTGATGTTGTTGTTGCACTTCCATGCAGTATGAAAAAGCCATATTCCAATTCTCAGTCCCACCAAAAGTTCAGAAGGGCTACCAAAGGTTATCAGGAAGTGATTGTAACTTCTCCATTTGGAATCTGTCCAAGAGTTGGAAAACACATTCCCAATTCAATCCTATGATGTAGCGGTTTCAGGTGATTGGAATGATGATGAGATAAGGTTAGCCGGAGAGCTTCTCAAGAATTATGTTGGAGACAAACCGGTTATAGCAAATGTTGAAGGAGGCTACGAAGAGGTTTGTCGTGAGTATTTGGATAACTGTACCTATGTATGTGACAGTGGAATGCCTACTTCTCCCCAATCCATTTTCAACTTAAGGGAAGAACTTAAGAAATATCCTAAGACCAGACATAGGGACAGAGTTTTAAATGAGCTCAGATCTGTTGCCAAATATCAGTTTGGAGCAGAAGCTGAAGGGATGATCACCGATGATGTTGTAGCAAAAGGAAGATATCATAGAACGCTCTATTCCAATGGAAAAACAGTGGCTCTTTTAAATAGGGATGTTGGTTTATACGCCCTTAACCTTGAAGGTGGTAGAAGACTTGCTGAGCTTGGCATACATGTGGTTGAAATCGATTTTGATTTAAAGACCAACTCATTGTTTGCTCCTGGAATCGTAAATGCAGATTCATCCATTCTTCCTAAAGATGAAGTTGTTGTCGTTAGGAATGATGAAGTTGTAGCAGTTGGAAAAGCTGTCTTGACAGGTAATGAAATGGTTGAATCTAGAAATGGAATTGGAGTAAAAATTAGACACAGAAAGAAAAATTAATTATTATTCTTAATTTTTCTATATTTTTATTATTTTATTCTTAGTTTTATTCAATATTTGAATTATTTTTTTATTTTTTTAAATTTTGATTATTAGATATCTATTATTTAAGTATAAGTATAAATATAATTAAAACAATAGTTATATTATTAACTATTTGTTAGGAAATAAAATTTTTAAATTTTGTTCTTATACTAATTTAATTTTTATTAAAAAAATATATGAGGCGATAATATGTCTGAAGAATTAGCACTTGCTGTTAAAGATGCAGTTTCTGTTGTAAACGACCCTCACATGGGTGTAAGTATTGTAGATATGGGTATCGTTCAATCTATTGCGATTGAAGGATCAACTGCTGAATTAGTAATTAAACCTACTAACCCTGGTTGTATGAGTGTAACCCGTATTGCTGCACAAACTAAAGTTGAAGCTTTAAAAGTGGAAGGAATCGACAAAGTTAAGATCATTATTGAAGGTCACGTAATGTCTGACTCTCTTAATGAAATGCTTAACAGAGATTAATTAACTTTTTTAAACTTAATTATTCTATTTTTTAAATTTTTAGTTTATATTTCAAATTTAAAAACAGATATCTTAATTTTAATTCTTTTTATTTTGAGATATTTCTCATCAAAAGGTTTATATATTAGTTAACATATAGTTAATAATACTTGTATTTGTTATAGGCTAGTGGCACAGCCTGGTCAGCGCGCACGGCTGATAACCGTGAGGTCCTGGGTTCGAATCCCAGCTAGCCTACTTTTCTAATTTTACTATTTTTTTAATTTTTTCATATTTTCTCCGATTCTCCATCTTATCCTAATTTAAATTTATCATTTTATAATGTGCATTTTTATGTATTAGTGTACATTTATATACTTAAAAGTACAATATATTCTTAGATAATACTAATATGTGGTGATACTGTGTGGGAAAGTTTAAACTTGAAATTTAGAAAATATCCTGCAAGAATGGCTGTAGCTTCAAAGATGTTTGAGCTTGGCTTAAGAATAAGTGGTGATGGCAAAATATATTGTGGAGATTTAAAGATAAATGATTCTGCATTGGCAGTTGTAGCAAATGTTGATCGTAGGGTAATCAAATCCACTGTAGATGTAATTATTGCTGATGAGGAATTGTATGAGATATTTTCAAATATCATTCCAGCAGGAACCTTATTGAAAAACATTGCCAAAAACTTGAATTTAGGTGTTATAGAAATAGTAGTTGGCGAAAGAAGCGAAGGTGTTTTAGCTAAAGTTGCATGGATAATGAGTAAACACAACATAAACATTCGCCAAGCTTATGCAGGAGATACCACATTGAATACAAATCCTGTATTGACAATCATTACAGAGGATTCCATTCCCGGAGAACTTTTAAACGAATTCATTCAAGTTGATGGGGTTTTAAAAGTTTCCATTTTATAAAAAAGGTTTAAAAATACTATTTCTCATTTTTCATATGCCTTTTTATTTTTTATATTTCTATTCTTTCTATTCTTTTTATTCAGTCTATTCTTTCTATTTAAATATATTTTACATTAATTTTGATTTTGTTTAATTTTTTTCAAAATTCCTTAAAATTTTTATTTTTTCATTAAAAAATTTTTTAGTTTTTATTGAATTTTTTTAAAAACATTAAATTTATAATATATGGTGTAAATAAATATTAATATAATATAATTTAAAATATTAATATAATGTAATTTAATAAATTATTTACTTTTATAAATAATTGTAATTATTAAATTAAACTATAGTAAACAACAAGGAATATATAAGGAAGACTATTCATGTTAAGAGATCCTATTATTCAAAATTTATATCCGCAAATATTTGAATTCGAAGAAGCCACAGATGTAATCAGTGTTCTTAAAGAATGGCCTAAGAGTAGATTATGCGATGATAAGGCAATCGCTAGAAAAACTAAAATTGATATTAAAACAGTTACTAATATTCTTAAATTGCTTGAAACTAACAACTTTGTTTATAATATAAAAGTCAATGAAGTCTGCATTAAATTAATTAAACATTTCAGATCAGGCAAACTTTCCCATGAAGAGATTGCAAAAAAACTTAAATTAGATGTTGAAATTGTAGACCAATATATTGAAGAAAATGAATCTCTTTTATTGGAAAACAAAAAGACTTATTCTCAACAAACCTTAACAACATTAAATGATAATTTCAACGCTTTGATTAAAGGAGAAAAAAAGGATAAAGAGGATAAGGAAGATGAATCTGTTTCTGAAGAACAAGAGAAAATAGCTAAGGAACTTGAAGAGATTAAAGAAGTCAAATCCGATGATAACGATAAGAATGTTATTAATTTAGCTAAAGAGTCTGATGATGAAGTAATCAAAGAAGAAGTTGATGAAGATAAAGATAAAAAGGCTAAAGCTAAAAAGACAAAATCTAAAAAAGAAAAGACTGCTAAGAAAAGAGCAGTCAACATGAAATTCTGGTATCTTACATTTGATGAAATCATTGCATGTCTTAAAGAAGGATACGCAACAGATGAAGAAGTCGCTGAAAAAATCAGCTGCAAACTAAATATCGTAAGAAAAATCCTTTACAAATTATATGACATGCGTTTAGCAAGCTATAAGAGGGATAAGGATAAGGAAACCCAATGGTACACTTACGATTGGAGATTCAATGAAGGCGAATATAAGAAATTAGAATTTAATTTAGCAAGTTCTGAACTTAAAAGATTGAATTCTGAAGTGGAGTATGAAGAAAACAACATGTTCTTCGTATGTCCAAATGGACATTACCGTCTTGACTTTGAAGATGCTTCAACTGTTGAATTCCTATGTCCAGAATGTGACCTTGATTTAGAATTCGAAGACAATCAAGAAAAAATAGATAGGAAAAAAGCGGAAATAAAAGCTCTTGAAGAAATAATTTCTGAATAATTTCTTTCTTTTTTTATTTTTTTTATTTTTATTATATTTTTTTCTATTCTTATTCTATTTTTATTAAAAAGGTATAAAATTATTTTATTTTCTAATTAAAACTGCTGGTGTATGTATGATTGAATCTAAAGATTCTACAGTAACTCCATCAGTATCAGAACCTAAAACTTCTTTTACACTATAAATGGTTTCCATAGCAGTGGATAATGATTTTTGATAATCTTCTGCAATGTTTGCTATTTCAATGGCTTCAGCAACATCAATTTCCCTTGAACAGCCAAGAGGTGTTGATCCTAAATTCTCGGACAATTGGCCTAATGTGTATCCGAAAACACCTTTGTCTGCTTCAATTCCAGGAATAGCTATTGGAAGTCCTGTGAAATATTTGTCTCCTCTTTTATATGTTGCATCTGTATCGATTATCAAGGTAGTTACAGTGTTTCCAGTTTTATTTTTGATGTCTTCTGTAATGTCTTGAGCCACCTTTTCCGGATTTTCTGGAAGCAATGAAACGCAGGTTCCAGGTGCATTGCTTAAATCAATTCCTGCTTCTGATGCAGGTTTCAATGCATGTTTCCAACCATATAAATCCAAAACAAGTTCCTTATGCCTTTTGGATTCTTTAGGTAATTTTCTTAAATTCTTGATGGTTCTTTCCTTTATTCCAAGAAGAGGCCCTAAGACGTATCCCCAGAAGTATTTGCTCCAGTAAGTTACTAAAAATGTAGCCTTGAATGATGGGGTATAGTCTGCTTCATCTACTAATCTTCCCTGAGATACGGAAATCGGGGTCTCTGCAATTACCAGATAATCTCCTTCTTTTGCAAGTTTGGAAATGTCTTCAATCATGGAATCTATGCTTTCATTAGGTTTGATGTAATGTGTTTCAATTGGGATGACTTTATATCCCTTGATTTCGACATATTTGTATTTTTGACCTTCCTCGGTTTCCGCTTCTTTATAGGTTGGATTAGTTGTCATAGTATCTCAATAGTAATTCAATCCATTAATAGTATAATTTTATATTAGAGAATATATAATTATTATTGTATAAATTTATTTAATTTTTAAAAATTTATTTAATTTGTATAAATTTATCTAATTTGTTAAACTTAATAATTTTTAATTTATTTTAAGGAGATTTTATTATGGAAAAAACAATTACCTATTTTGAAGAACCCGGTATTGAAAATACCGATGCACTTATTGGGCTTGTAAAAGAAAGATTGGAAGGTTCAGACATTAAATATGTAGCTATTGCATCTGCAACAGGTGCAAGTGCTTTAAAACTTAATGAAGTGTTAAAAGGATTGGATGTAACAATCGTAAACTGTTCCCACCATGTAGGATTTAAGGGAGCAAATCAAGTAGAAATTGATGATGAGACAAAAGCAAAACTTGAAGCTGAAGGGATTGTAACCTTTATGGGGTCCCATGCTTTAAGTGGTGTCGGCAAGAGCATATCCAAAAAATTCGGTGGAGCAACTCCTGTTGAAATCATTGCAGCAACATACAGAACATTCTGTCAAGGAATTAAGGTATGTGCAGAAATCTCTATCATGCTTGCAGATGCAGGATTGATTCCAGTTGGTGAAGAGATCATAGCTATTGGTGGAACAGGTAATGGAGTTGACACAGCAGTTGTAATGACTGCAGCTAACATGACTAATGTGTTTGACATGAAATTCCATGAAATCATAGCTATGCCAAGATAATTTTATTTCATAGCAATGCTAGATAATCTGATTTTAGTTTCAATTTATTGAAACTTTCTTTCTTTTTTTTATTTTTTATAAACTTTTTTTGAAAATAGTTATATACTTTGAAATAAATAATAAAAATACTAATTTATAAGTACAAATTTAAGAATTTCATAATTTTTTTGTAATATTTCATTTACATTTAAATATTACTTTAAACATAATTAATAAATAATATTTATACTTATGATAAATAATTTTTAATTAATCAATAATTTGTGGGGTTTACTCGTGAAATTTATAGATGATGCAATTAAAGGATCAGAAGAAACCATTGAAAATTCTGCTCCTAAAAAATCAAATGATGCTTTAGATGAAGAATTATTAAAAATCATTGAAGGTAGCCGTGCTAACATTATTGTAGTTGGTACTGGTGGTGCAGGAAACAATACCATTTCAAGATTAAATGAAATCGGTATTGAAGGTGCAAAAACTATTACTGTAAATACTGATGCTCAAGATTTATTCTACAGTACTGCTGATAAAAAATTACTTTTAGGTAGACAAACCTGTGGTGGTCTCGGTGCTGGTGGAGAACCTACTGTCGGTGAAGAATCTGCTGAAGAAAGTGAAGAAGACATTAGAGTCGAATTAGAAGGCGCTGACATGGTATTTGTTACTTGTGGTCTTGGTGGAGGAACCGGTACCGGTTCTGCACCGGTAATTTCCAAAGTAGCTAAAAAAGTTGGTGCTTTAACTGTTGCTGTAGCAACAATGCCATTCTCTGCTGAAGGTGTTAAAAGAAGAGAAAATGCTGAAATCGGTTTAGAAAAACTTCAAGAAAATGCAGATACTGTAATTGTTATTCCAAATGATAAATTGTTAGAAGTTGCTCCTAACCTTCCTTTAAACAAAGCTTTCATGGCTTCAGATGAAATCTTGGGAAGAGCTGTCAAAGGAATCACTGAACTCATTACCAAACCTGGACTCATCAGTTTGGACTTTGCTGATATCAGTTCCATCATGAAAGGTTCCGGTATGGCAATGATTGGTATGGGAGAATCCGAATCTGGTGACAGAGCAATTGAATCTGTACATGAAGCATTAAGCAGCCCATTATTAGACATTGACATTTCCAATGCTAAAGGTGCTTTAATTAACATTTCAGGTAGTTCCGACTTAACCTTGAACGAAGCTGAAAAGATTGTACAAATTGTCGGTGACAGATTAGATCCAGAAGCAAACATCATTTGGGGAGCTCAAATTGATGAAGACTTACAAAACATGGTTAGAACAACCATTGTTGTTTCTGGTGTAAAATCTCAATATACCATCGAACCTCAAAATGATGAGTTCGAAGAAATCGATTTAGATGAAGATTTCCAAGGAACTGTTTTAGGAGAAACTGAAGAAGCTCTTGCAGATCCTTTAGATGAATTTTTAGATGGTATCTTTTAAACCAGCTTTTACTCGCCGTTGGCTCGTAAAACTTGGACCAAAACTTTTTCCAAACTTTGGTGATAAAAGTTTGATCAAATATTTTCGCTAGTTGTGAGTGTTTACTCCTAATTAGTTTCTTTTTTTTTAATTTTATTTTTACAGTTTTTATTTTTACATTTCATCGAAAATCTGTTTTTTTTTTACAAGTCTGATTTATAATTTTTAAAAATTTTTATGATTTATGCAAAACTTTATTAATGTAGTTAAATAAAACATAAAATATTATTATAAATTAAGATTAAAGTTTTTATCAATTTAACTTTTATATATGTAGGGATTTTCATGAATATTAAAGAAACTACAAGTGATTTCATAAAACAAAGTAAAAGAGTATTAAAAGTAGCTAGAAAACCAGATCGTGAAGAATATATCGATTTTGCTAAAGTTACTGCAATAGGTATTGCTATCATTGGAGCAATTGGTTTTGTAATTGTTTTAATTGGTCAATTATTAGGATTATAATCTCCTGATAAAAGA
>CAJOMK010000063.1 GCA_905235495.1 uncultured Methanobrevibacter sp. | reverse complement strand
GAGGATATTCTAGAAAAAATCAGCATTGAAAGACTTATTAAAGATCATTTGATTGAAGAAGAAGAGCTAAATAAGGAATTTTTAAGAAACAAATCCTTAAAAAGTGATATTGATAGTCAATTTGATGATAGAATCTTCGAGGATTTCGATTATGATGATTCTATTGAAGAATTTATAATATAAAAATATTTTTATAATAGGTAAATGATATTTAAAAATAACTATAAAAAATAATATTCATATATAAAAGGGGTTAAAATGTCTAGCGTTGAAGTTAATATAGAAAAAGCAAGAGCATACAATAAGGTAAAGAAATACAATGAATCCTTAGAGCATTATGAATTGGCATTGGCAGATGGAGGAGAATTATCCATAGGGGATAAGGACAAGTACTCTTGGGATTTATACTTTGTAAAGGTTAAAGATAATGAATTTATTGATGAAATTGAGGAAGCTGCTAAAAAGATAGTTAATACTGTAAGCCAAAAGGACAATTCCAAAGGAAAAAAGGCATGTCCATACACATTGGCAGTAATGAAGTTAATGAAAATGTACACTGAAGCTGAACAGCATTTGGATGTATTGCGTTGGGCTTCCAAATTAAAGCCAGAACTATTAAGCAATGAACAATTCAAGCCAAATGATGAAATCACTATGAATTCCAATAAGGAAAACTATTACTTGCAGACAACCAAAGCATTGCTTGCAATTGAAAAGTACGATCAGACTATAAAATATTGTCAGGATTCATTGGTTAACATTCCTAAATTCAACAATAACAACGATGTTTGGTTTAAATTAAGAATAGCTAAGTCCTATAAGGAATTGGGAGACAATGATGCATCCATTGATTTCTTAAATGACATATTAAAGACCAAACATGATTGGTATCTCTCAAGAGATATAGCTGAAAATTACTTCCTTAAAGAAGAGTATGATGAATCCTTGAAATGGGCTGCAAGAGGTATTCTAAGCCGTGACGGCAAATTGGAAAGTAAAGTCAATCTGTTTGCTATGATTGGAGATATTCTTGAAATCAAAGGATTTGAAGATGAATCCATAATAAACAAGTACATGGCATATGTTATCCGTAATGCCAAAGAATGGGCAATTGATGATGAAGTGAAAAACTTATTGTCTAACTATGGATTAGACTTGGAGAATAAGGACTTTAAAGCATTGTTTGAAGAATATAAAAATATGTGGGTAAGCTTGAAATACTTCGGTCAGGAAAGGCAATATGGTGTAATAGATAAGGTCATTAATGATGGAAAAGCTGGTTTCATCAAGGCAAACGGCACATCCTACTATTTCAAAGCCTTTGAATTCATGGATGACAAATCATATATCTATGAAGGAACAGAAGTGTCATTCTATTTGGAGGATGCATATAACAAATCCAAGGATGAAATGGTTAAAAATGCAGTAAACATTTACTTTGAAATGCTTTAAAATAGTTTAAAATATGAATAATTTAAAAATAGTAAAAATAGCAATATTCAAAAATAGGGATAAAATAAGATATTAGATTGATTATATTAAATAATCAATCTTTAAATTTTTTATATTTTATATTCAATATTCAACAATTCTTCTTTTTTCTTTTCAAACTCTTCTTTTGTTAAATATCCTTTTTCAAAGAGTTCTGCATAGTTTAACAACTCTTCTGCAGGTGAAAATTCTATATTTAAAACCAGTTTCTTATGTTTATGATGATGTTTACCATACTTATGTTTTCTTTCATGGTATTTTGAGTATTTGTCATCATCATCTTCATCTTTATCATTCTCATCTATTTTAGAATGGTCCGCTTTAATTCCAAATACCTTATCGGAATTTTCATCTTCTTTGGATTTGAAATACTTCTTTTCTCTTCTTTCATTTTTTTCCTTATTCATTTCATCATTGATTTCCTTTTGAACATCTTCCATTTGCTTTTGAAAGCTTTCTCTTAAGGCATCAGTAGGATTCAATTCTTCAAATTTAATGTCTTTGGTGTCATCATGAATAAATACTTTCTTATATTCCCTGAATCCATCATATTCCATAAGATCATCTTCTGTAATATTGTCTGGATTATCAGACAATAACTTAAGTCCTTCTTCAGTTATGTTAAAGTACATGAAACGATTGGATTCAATCAGTTCCGCCTTTTTCAAATAAGTGTTAGCTGTACTAATCCTAGAGTTTATTAAAGGTTCATTATTTGGCAATCTGATTTCTTTTTCTTCATCTGATAAGTCAATATATTCGATTAGCTCTTCTGTAATCTCTTTAACTTTATACTCATCTTTATCTTTAATAAGCTCTAAAAGTGGTAATACTAAATCATAAGTTTCAGGAATTCAGGAACAGCCATATTTTATCTCCAATTTATTTTAATTATATAGTATTATGTCATTTTAATTATTTAATTTTATTAGTTTAGAAATAATCTTAAAAATCAAAAATAATAAAAGACACTAAATACAATAAA
Source organism: uncultured Methanobrevibacter sp. (assembly GCA_905235495.1). Taxonomy (GTDB): domain Archaea; phylum Methanobacteriota; class Methanobacteria; order Methanobacteriales; family Methanobacteriaceae; genus Methanobrevibacter. Next base: position 7,424 of record CAJOMK010000063.1, on the reverse strand, counting down.
TATATTAAAACTGGAATTATATATAAATATTTAAATATTAGTTAACTAATATATTAGTGATGAATATTTTATATAATAAATAATAAGATTATTGATTATTCACAAGATATTCATACAATCATTTATAACCTATTTTGGGGGGGTGAAGATTTGATTTGTCCTAAATGTCATACAGTAAATGATGATGAAGAGAAATATTGTAAAAATTGTGGATTTCAATTGAATTCAACAAGAATTTGTCCTGAATGTGGGAAGACAAATGATTCCAATTCAAAATATTGTAAGGAATGTGGAACTGTTTTAACTCCTGTAAACACATTTAGAAAACAAGTTATTGATGAAAGCAGAAAGAAATCTTTCTTTAGTATGTATAAAGTACCTTTAATTTGTGCTTTAGTTATCCTATTCGCTATCGGTGCCGTAACTGGAATGGCTTATTACAATAATGGCAATTCTGGCGGTGATGATGGATCTAATTCAATAATCCCATTAGATAATAACTACACTGGATTTTTTGAAGATGAAGCAACAGATGCACAAATGCAGGAAAACTATACTAATAAGACAAATGATACTAATGCAAGCAAGACTCTTACTGAAAAAGTAAATAAGACTAATAAAACTAAAACTATCACTGATAATGTTAACAAGACTAAACAATCTAATAACGGTTCCAAATCAATGAATAGTTCAAGTTCAAAGAATAATTCATCTAAATCATACACTGAAAAGGAGGATAATAAAGGTAAATCCGATAAGAGTCAGGACAGCAAAGATAAAAAGACCAGTCCCTGATAAAAACGATTCCGTAATCCCTGACGTTATTCCAGATATTTCAGATAATGATACTAATGATAGTCAATCAGACAGCAGTATTGATGAAATTAATGATACTAATAGCACAAATGATACTTCAGAAGAGGATATTTTAAACAGTTCTGTAATGACAGAAATCGAAATGGAAGACGTTCCTAACCTTGCTAAGGAAGTTTCCGAAAGGAATTATGCATTTTCAACAATTGAATATGAAGGAAATGAATTCACTAAAGCTCAATGTATTGATATTTTTCTCACAATATCTCTTAAAAATTGATAATGACAGTTCATCTCCTATTGAAATCAAGAATGTTAAGAATGCTTCAAACCCTTCAGGTGAGGATTTAAGTCAAAAAGTTGAAAAGTCATATTATTTAAGCATAGCAGATAGAGTCCACAGTTGGATAGACAGCAAGGATACAGTTCCTAATTATGTTGGAATTTCAACCGTTGGAGCAGATGATCTTTCAGATGATAAGATGCTTGAATTATTCACTTTAGCTATATTGGACTATTCCATAACTGGAGAATTACCTGGATCTGTTGAAATTTAATTAATTTAGAGAATAATCTTATTCTCTTTTACTATTTTTTTAATAATTTTTTTTTTTTTATTCTATATTTGAATTATTAATTTTTCTCACTATTTTTTATAATATTTTTTTAATTTTTTATTAGAATTACTTATTTTTTCACTATTTTTTATAATTACATAATTAAAATTTTCTAAAAATAATAAGTTTTAAAAAATATGAAAATCATAATATTATTAGTATAAAAAATATAAAGTTTAAGTATTTTTCAAAATATAAAAAATTTAATCTAAAATAGGTTTAAATTCAATTAAAAGGTATTTAAAGAGATTTAGGATAAATTAAATATACTAATGAATTTAAACCTCTCGATTAAGTATTAAACTATAAATAATTTGAAATTAATGATTAACAAAGTGATAATATGTTAGGACCTTGGGTAGAAAAATATAGACCGCAAACTTTAGATGATGTTGTTGGACAAAAGCATATTGTAAGCAGATTAAAACAATATGTGGAAGAAGGAAGTATGCCTAATTTAATGTTTACTGGTCCTGCTGGGGTTGGAAAAACAACATCTGCTCTTGCTTTGGTTAAAGCAATTCTTGGTGAATATTGGAGACAAAACTTCTTGGAATTAAACGCTTCTGATGCAAGAGGAATTGAAACAGTGCGAACAAACATTAAGAATTTCTGTCGTTTAAAACCAGTAGGGGCTCCATTCAGAATCATCTTCCTTGACGAAGTTGATAACATGACCAAAGATGCTCAACATGCTTTAAGACGTGAAATGGAGATGTATACCAAAACCGCTTCATTCATACTTTCATGTAATTATTCTTCTAAAATCATAGATCCTATCCAATCCAGATGTGCTATATTCAGATTCACTCCAATCAAAGGGGAAGAGATAGCTGATAGGTTAAGATATATTGCAGATGCTGAAGGCTGCCAATATGAAGATGAGGCAATCAACACCATTGTAAACTTTGCAGAAGGAGATATGCGTAAATCTGTAAATATGTTGCAATCTGCTGCATCTACAGGTTCAATTACCGAAGACCATGTATTTGAAGTCGTATCTAAAGCAAAACCACAAGAAATTAAGAAAATGGTCAATGCTGCTTTAGTTGGAGACTTTATGAAATCCCGTGATATCCTAAGGGAAGTGATGATCTTACAAGGTACAAGTGGAGAAGATATGGTCAATCAGATTTATCAGGATGTTTCCTCAAGAGTGATGGCTGGACAGCTGGATGGAGATATCTATATGAACCTAATCGGTGCAATAGCGGAAACCGATTTTAGAATCAGAGAAGGAGCTAATCCAAGAATTCAATTGGAAGCATTGCTTGCTAAATTTTTATGAGCTTATTAATGGCATAGGTAAATATTATGTTATGGACTGATAAATATCGGCCGAAAAGCTTTGATGATGTGGCTGGTAATGTAAAACAGAAGCAGATTATTAAAACATGGGTTGAAAGTTGGGACAACAATGACCCACAACCACCTTTATTGCTTGTAGGGTCTGCTGGAACAGGAAAAACTACAATAGCTTATATCATTGCAAATGAATTCTCTGAATACATTGAATTGAATGCAAGTGACAAGCGTTCATATGACCTGTTGATGAACACCATAGGTGAATCAGCAAACACCCATTCATTATTTGGAAACAACCGTAAATTAATTATAATGGATGAAGTGGACGGAATTCATGGAACCAATGATAGAGGTGGAACCAGAGCTTTAAATAAAATTATTAAGGAAAGCAAACAGCCAATCATCATGATGGCTAATGATTTGTACAGCAATAAGTTAACCACTATCAAGAAGAATGTTCAAGTCATTAAGATGGATAAGATTAAATCTCCTTCAATCAATAAGTACTTACGTGATGTAGTTCTTAAGAATGAAGAAATTGAAGTGGATAAGGAAGTCTTGATGAAATTGTCCAAAAGGTCAAGCGGAGACCTACGTTCAGCAATAAATACATTGCAGGCACTTGTTGAAAACGGTGGAGAATTGACAGAGGAAGCTTTGGATTCTACAAGCCAAAAGGACAATACAAGCACTATATTTGATACTGTAACAAGGGTCTTGAAAAGCAAGAATCCTGAGCATGTAAAACGTTCTATGTTTGAAAATACAGAAGATCCAACACTTGTAATGGAGTATATTGCTGAAAATATTCCAAGGGAATACGAAAGCAATAAGGAAGTTAAACAGGCTTATGAGATGATTTCACAAGCAGATTTATACTTCGGAAGAACCCGTTCAAGTCAATATTATGGTTATTGGAAATATTCATCAGACTTTATGGGTGTAGGAGTTTCCACAGCTAAAAGGGAAACCTACAGAAAATACAGTAAGGTCATGAGTCCTATGGCATTCAGTCTTATGGGCAGAACCCGTGGAAAAAGGGCTTTAAGAGATGAAATCGCTTCTAAAATGGAAGATAAGATGCATGTTTCACTTCAAGTTGCATATACAATCTTCCCATACTTTGAAATAATGTTTGACAATGATGAGGTAGCATGGGAAATTTCAGACTTTTTAGAACTTGAAGATGATGAAATTAAATTCTTCAGAAAGAAAAAGATTCCTAAATCTGTAATCAATAAGATGGAAAAGATCAAGGCAGAAATGAAGGAAGAAGAGAAAGAAGAATGGAGAAATTCCATTAAAGAAGGTATCTTTAGAGAGATTCCACCACAAGAATTGGAAGAGATTGAAGAACCAGTTTATATTGAAGAAGAAATTGATGATATCGATTCACATAAGAATTCTACAGTAGTGGATATCTTTGATGATTTTGAAGATGATGAGTTGGATGAGATTGCTAATGAATATTCATTAAGCAATAGCCCTAAATCAAAATTAAGGAAAAATAAATCTTCTGATGATGAATCTAAATATAAAAAAGAGAAAGAAGAAGAATTAGATAAAGGACAAACTACATTATTTAGCTTTTAATAATTTTTTTAAAAATAAATTCCATATGTTTATATATTAAAAGAATAATATTAATAAAGATAATATTAATTAAACTATATATTATTCTAATAAATTTAAAGGGGTTTTAATATGAAAGGAACTTGGAGACTCAAATTAAGATTATGGCTTTCAATGGCTGTCATGTTTGGTTTAGTATATATTATAATCATGTTGGCTGGTAATTGCTTAGGTCTTGGAGGCTTTTATGGATTCTATGCAATAGCAGGTATTGGAGTCATATTCCTGCAATATTTATTCGGTCCAAAGATAGTGGAAAGCTCTATGGGTGTACACCAATTATCTGAAGCGGAAGCACCTCAACTTCACCAAATGGTGGCTGAATTAGCTGCTACTGCAAATATTCCTAAACCTAAAGTGGGTATATCAAATACTATGGTTCCAAACGCTTTCGCTTATGGAAGATCCAAACATAGTGGACATGTATGTGTTACCAAAGGTATTTTAAGCTTATTGGATGAAGAGGAACTTAGAGCTGTTTTAGGCCATGAAATGTCCCATATTAAACATAATGATATGGCTATTACAACAATTGTCAGTGCTATTCCATTAATCTGTTACTATCTATCATTCTCCCTTATGTTTTCAGGTGGGGGAGATAACGATAATGGTGGAGCAATATTAGGAATTTTAGCTTTGATAGCTTATTTCATAGGCCAATTGATTGTATTGTTCATATCCAGAATAAGAGAATATTATGCTGATGCTGGTAGTGTGGAATTAGGTTGTAAGCCTGAAAAATTGGCTTCTGCATTATATAAATTGGTTTATGGTGCTGCAAGAGTTACCACTTCTGAAATAAAAGATATTGAAGGTACAAAAGCATTTTTCTTAAATGATGTCTCTAATGCAAGAAATGAATTCAACAATTTAACTCAATTGGACCTTGATCATGACGGTACAATCAGTGCTGATGAACTAAATGTCTTAAAAGATTCTAAAGTAAATGTAAGTACTTCCAATAAAATCATGGAATTATTGTCTACACACCCAGATATGCTTAAAAGAATTAAAAGATTAGCAGATTACAGCTAATCTCTTTAACTTTTTCTTTTTTATTTTTTATTTATTATTTTTTATTTTATTTTTATCTCTTATTAAGATTTTATCCTTTATTTTATTGCATTATTTTTATAATATACATATATTTATATAATACAAAATACTAATATTAGTTTGTAATATTAAAAACAAAATTATATTAGTTTTCAAAAGCTCTTACTGCTAAGGATTATATATGAAAATACAAACTTTTATATAAAATTTACATAAAATAAATTAAATTCAATCATTAAAATTAGACTAGAATAATTATGATGACAATTATGGTGAAATAATGAGTGCCGAAAGAAAAAACATTATATTAAAGGGAGGAAGGGAACATAACCTCCAGAATATTGATTTATCCATCCCTCGTGACCAATTTGTAGTGGTTACCGGATTAAGTGGTTCAGGTAAATCAACACTTGCTTTTGATACTATCTATGCTGAAGGACAGCGTAGATATGTTGAATCATTATCTGCTTATGCAAGACAATTTTTAGGTCAAATGAAGAAACCAGAAGTGGATTATATAGAAGGATTATCACCAGCTATATCTATTGACCAAAAGACCACTAAGGTAAATCCAAGATCAACAGTAGGTACAATCACTGAAATTTATGATTATTTACGTTTATTGTATGCAAGAATAGGAATTCCTCATTGTCCTCATTGTGGAAAGGAAATATCTCATCAAACCATAGGACAAATTACCGAATCAATCATCGAAGAGGGAGAAGGAACTAAGATTCATGTTCTTGCTCCTGTTGTCAAGGACCGTAAAGGTGAACATAAGGACATTCTTGAAGACTTTAGGAAGAAAGGTTTTGTCAGAGTTCGTGTCGACGGTGAAATAAGAGGTCTTGATGAGAATATTGAACTTGGAAAGAACTTCAGACACAATATAGAACTTGTTGTAGACAGACTTGTTATAAGAGAAGGAATTGATTTCCAAAGAAGATTATCAGATTCTGTAGAAACCGCCTGTAATTTTTCAGATGGACTTGTCACTGTCATGTTTAATAAAAGGGATAATGAAGGAAATGAAACATCTTATGAAAAAACATATTCAGAAGACTTTGCATGTACCGACTGTGGCATAAGTTTCCATGAATTGACTCCTCGTATGTTTTCATTCAATGCACCACAAGGGGCATGTCCTGAATGTAACGGTATAGGAACAAAGATGGAAATGGATCCTGATTTGATTGTTCCAAATAAAAACCTATCACTTAATGAGGGAGCAATTGTTCCATGGTCAAAATCAACCAAAAAGGAAAATTATTATTATCAAATGCTAAAGGCAGTAGCAGATCACTTTGGATTCAGTATGGACACTCCATTTAAGGATTTAACTGAAGAGCAGCAACACATAATTCTTTATGGTTCCAATGAAAAGGTAGCATTTGCCTTTAAAAGAAGAAACAGATCATATAGAGTAAACCGTAAGTTTGAAGGTGTTATCACAAGAATGGAAAGACTGTATATTGAAACCAAATCAAATTATAATCGTAGCTATATCTCTAAATTCATGAGTGACCGTAAATGTCCTGTTTGTGGTGGAAAAAGACTTCGTCCAGAAGTCTTGGCTGTAACTGTCGGCGATAAGAACATCATGGAAGTCTGTGATTTGTCAATCAAGGAAAGCTATCAATTTTTCCAAGATTTGGAACTGACTGAAAGGCAGATGTTCATTGGAAAAGAGATTCTAAAGGAGATAAAGGCAAGATTGAAATTCCTGGTTGATGTTGGATTGGATTACATTTCAATGTCAAGGTCTTCAGGTACATTATCTGGAGGAGAAGCACAGAGAATCAGGCTTGCTACCCAAATAGGTTCAGGTCTTGTTGGAGTATTATATATCTTGGATGAACCAAGTATCGGTCTTCATCAAAGAGACAATAAGAAGCTTATTGGCACATTGAAGCATCTTAGGGATATTGGAAATACATTGATTGTTGTAGAGCACGATGAAGAGACAATATTGTCTGCTGATTATGTAGTGGATATAGGTCC
>CAJOMK010000062.1 GCA_905235495.1 uncultured Methanobrevibacter sp. | reverse complement strand
TGAAGGAAAGACAGATGGTACACCAATTGCTGGAATCGTATATAACACTAATCAAAAATCAAAGGATTATTCAAATATAAAAAGCACTCCAAGACCAGGGCATGGCGACTACTGCTGGTTAGAGAAATACGACATATACGACTACAACGGAGGAGGCCGTGGAAGCGGAAGAACCACAATCAGCCATGTAATTGGAGGAGCTATTGCAAAGAAACTATTAGATGCAAAAGGAATTAAAATCATCTCCCATGTAGTTCAAATTGGAGAGGTTAAGGCAGAAAATATAGATTACGAAAACTTGGAAGAAACCATTGCAAAAAACAATGTAAGATGTGGGAATCTTGAAGTTGCAAAGACCATGGAAGAATTGATCCTTTCTAAAAAACAAGTTGGAGATTCAATCGGAGGAATAGTTGAAACTGTTGCAACTGGAATTCCTGCAGGACTTGGTGAACCTGTCTTTGGAAAGCTTGATGGTGATTTGGCACAAATTCTTATGAGCATCAATGCAGTTAAAGGAGTAGAAATAGGATTAGGATTTGATTGTTCAAAATCAACTGCTTCAGAGATTAACGATGAATTCTATTATGATGAAGAAGGTGATGTTAAAACAAAAACCAATAATTCGGGAGGAATTCTTGGAGGAATGAGCAATGGCATGCCTATAATCTCTAGAATAGCAGTTAAACCTACACCTTCAATATCTAAAATTCAAAATACAATCGATTTGGATAAAAAAGAGAATACAACTCTTGAAATTTCTGGCAGACATGATCCATGTATTTGTCCAAGAGTAACTGCAGTTGCCGAATCAGTTACTGCAATTGTTTTGGCAGACCATATGATTCGCAGTGGATTTATACATCCTACTGACTTAAATAAAGACATTTAAACAGATTTTAATCTCTCATGAAAATTTATATTTTTTCATGAGTTTACTTTTTTTATTTGAAATTTTAAAAAAATAGAATAAATTTTTTATACAATACTAGTTTTAAAAAGATAAAAAATTAAAAAAATAGATTGAATAATCTATATAAAACTAATTTTAAAAAAAGATAAAAAAAAATTTAAAAAATAAAAGAAAAATCAATTAGATTTCTCATAATTATTTTCTTATTATTCCTATTTTTATTTGATTTTGATTTAAAGTTAAGAGAATAGACTTTTTCCTGTTTTAAGCGATTTGCAAATCTATCCTTTAAGACGAATCATTTTAGATCTTTCAGGATATTTTTCATTGATATCCACTCTCATACCATCAAAAGCAGCTAATGTTCTAATTCCTGTCTTTTTAGAGACTCTTATTGCCTCTTCAACTGGATTTGCTGCAATCATCTTGAAACCGAAGTGAGTCATGATTGCTAAACTTGGTTTGACCTCTTCAACAATATCAATAAAGTTGCTGGTACACATGTGTCCTCTAATGGATCTTTCACCTGGCCTTAAAACACTTCCTATTAAAATATCAGCATTCTTATGATGTTTTGGCAATTCATCAAAATACTCTGTGTCAGCAGTATATGAAATCTTAAATCCATTGTTTTCCATTTGGAAACCTACCCCTGTAGGATCACCATGTCTTGTACCGGTTCCCTTAATTGTAAATCCGGGGAAACGTGCTATCTTACCTGGAGTTAAGACCAAATTTTTAGAATTGCTTTGATGATAATTTGATAATGCGGGACCCCAACGTTGGTACTTTTCAAAAATAGTCTTACCACCCATAATTATACCATTATTTCTAGTCATTCCTCTTGTCATCGCTTCAATTAATATTTCAGCATCGTTATAATGGTCTGTATGAGAATGGGATATGAAAATTCCATTGATTTTAGTTGGATTTACTCCAAACTGATATGACCTTACCAGAGCACCTGGACCTGGATCAATTTGATAATTTTTTCCACCAAAATCATCAATTCTAAAGCCCCCAGTCATTCTTTTTTGACTAATGGTGGCAAACCTACCTCCACCAGAGCCTAAAAATGTTAATTTCATTATTGTCACCTTTTAAAAACTCAATAATACAATAATAAATACTATTTATCAAAGATAACATAATATGATATCACATTTCAAATTAGCTTTATTACGTTTAATGCATAAAACTTCATTTTCTATAACAACTTGGTCTTTCAATAATGCATCATCTTCCCCTTCAAGGAACATGATAACATTTTCACTAGGTTTTGCAAGAAGTTTCCAATTTATGTCAAATGCCCTTACATCAGGATTTAATTTCACTTGAATCATCTTTTCATCAATAGAATCAACAATACCAACAGGACCTTCATCAATAATGGTGGAAGTTAATTTGATTGTTTCATTTTGTTTTAATAAATCATCTTTAAGTTTAGTTCTGAATTTAGCTAAAAGATTTATATCCCTTTCAATAACCTCATCCAAATAATCTTGAACTTGGTCTTTAGGTAAATTATTTTGTTGAATGACAACATCATATTTAGTGCCTACAGAAGGTGTCTTTTTAGAGATTTCTTCTAAGATTTGTCCAAAGATATCACCCATATACTTTAAGCTGAAACTTGGTTTCCATTTTGCTTTAAGCATATCATTAGCCATAGATTTTGTAATCTTATTACCAAATACAATTATGGAAGAATCTCCACCTTTTTTGTTTACAATTTCTGAACCTGTAAGTTCAACAATTTGGAAACCGTTTGTTGTACCGTAAATTCTTTTTCTTTTGGTTTCCATTGTTCCTCTTGAACTAACTTCCCCTACAGCCACATTTTCAACACTTTTGACTTTAGTTGCATCGTCTGTAATCTTTAGACTTATTTCAAGTTCTTCAGCTCTAGCATATAATTCTTCATCATTAGCAATTTCACCTGTGTAAATTTCTTGTTCTAAAAGTTCACGTTCCTCTTTAGAACCAAAATAGGCAATTCTTCTTTTGTCCCCTGCCATCACACATCCTTTCTTTCCAACATAAGCAATTATTAAACTCATACTCTCACATCGCTTATAGACATATTCATTCTTAATTAGTCTTAATTAATCTTTTAACTATTCTTAATAATCTTAATTAGTCTAAATTATTATTAATCAAATCACATGATTATTTAATGCCTAACTTCTTGATTTTACAATTTTTCAATTATTAATTAATAAAATTCCAAATAAAGTTAAAAAAGATTATACGAAATTAAAATAGGATTTCAAATTATTTTCCCCCAAATTTAAAAAAACTTTAAATGAAATTTTAAATTCTTACTTTATATTTATATTTTTACAAATATAAAAAGTTTATATAATATTTTAAAAATTTCAAAAAAAATTAAAGCTTAGAGTGATTAATAAACAACTGTTTTAATAATATAAAACTTTATATATTGAAAACAACAAACTAAAATTAAATATTATTTGGAGGCAATAATATGGTAAAAATTAATGAAATTTACAGATGTAACCATTGTGGAAACATGGTAGAAGCTATTGTAGAAGGTGCTGGAGAATTAGTTTGCTGTGGAGAAGCAATGGAACTTTTAGAACCTAGACAATTACCAGAAGGTGGAGTAAAACACATCCCTGTAATCACTAAAGAAGATGGCAAAATTGTCGTAACCATGGGCGAAGAAGCACACCCAATGTTAGAAGAACACTACATTAATTTTGTTGAATTAATTGTAGGGGATCAAATTTACCGTGCTAACTTAAAACCGGGTGATAAACCTAAAGCAGTATTCGATGTAAATGCTGAAGTAGAAGACGTAAAAGCTATTGAATATTGTAACATCCACGGTTTATGGCATTCATAAGTATTATTTATTTTAAATAATACTTTTCTATTTTTTATTTATTTTTTTTAAATCTGATTTTTAAAACCCTTATCAAACTATTTTTTAACTTACTTTACATAAGCATTATCTTATTTCTCTAAATTACTAAATTTTATTAAATATGAAAAAGATATTATTAATATTATAATAAGTTAATATTATAATAAATTTAAATTAATTATAAAATATTATAAGATTAACTTATTTATAAAAATATTTTAGAGTTTAAACAAAAAATTCTGAACTAAATTTCATAAAATAATAACATTTTGATAACATGAGAAAAGATATTATACTGATTGTTTTAATATTGATAGCGGTTGTTAGCATAAGCGGTTGTATAAACGGCCATATTGATAATGTAAACAATAGAATGAAAGATTTAAATACAGATATTACTGAAGGAGACACTGATTATAACTCTGCAGTCAGCTCTATAAATAATCGTGACTTTGATAGTGCAAACAGCAATGTCCAAATTGCAAAGCAAAAATTTGATGATGCTGAGCAAAAGCTTTCAGAAATCGGTGCATATGAAAACAATTTAAATGAAAGTGTTTACAAGGAATACATCGATTTGATCAAGGAAGAAGTTTCATTGAAAAAGCAAGCAAGTGACGAATTGTATTTGGCTGTGCAATATTATGCAAATAATGATGCATATTCAGGAAATTCATATAGTAAATCATCTAACTCCTTAATGAAAAAAGCAGTGATATTACAGGATGAAAGAAATTATCGGGTTGAAGAGAACTCAGATTTATTTAAGAAAGCCGGAATTATTTAGATTATTAGTGAGAGAGAAAAATGAAAAAATCATGTCCTAAATGTAATGGAACCGGTTCAATAGTTATAGATTCAAAAATATGTGAAAATTGTGATGGAACCGGTTATGTAGACACTTTCGAAATGAAAAGTCACTTTAAGGGAGTCAGCAGTAAGGCTAAAGCTAAATTTGATTTGGATACAGATCAAGATGTTCCATGTGAAGCATGTGATGGAAAAGGGGTTGTAGATGTAACAGAAGATTGCCCTTATTGTAATGGAACTGGAGAAATTACTGTTTGTAACAGCTGTGGAAAAGTTATTGACTCTGATAAGAACTACTGTGACGAATGTTTCGAAAAACAAGAAGAAGATAAGAAGAAAAAACAATTGGAAAGAGAGAAAAATCCGGAAAAAGTAGTGGTTGAATCAGATATTTCCGGAAAGGAAATTGTTTATGAATTGGATGGATTATGTGAAATGAGTGATTTGGAACTTAATTCCATCTATAGAGGTAAAGTTACAAGAGTGGAAAGATACGGTCTTTTTGTAAGTCTTAACAATCAAATATGGGGATTGATGAGAACACGTAATTCCCACAATAAAGTAGGAGACTATGTATTTGTAAGAATCACACAAATAAAGGAAAGAAAACGTGAAGTTGATATGGCTCCTGCAACTGTCTTCAAAGGGGAATATGTAATCAAGAGAGTCAAGAAACACATAGAAAGAACAAAGATTGCAACTCTTGATGAATCCTCATTGAATAATGTTGTTAAGATTCATGGAGAAGTTATACAAATCCAACAAACATCTGGACCATCCATATTTACAATTACAGATGAAACAGCAATTACTTGGGTTGCAGCATTCAATGAACCTGGAGTTAGAATGTATCCTGAAATTGATATAGGAGATATCGTCGAAGTAATTGGTGAAGTTAATACTCATAATGGTGAAATTCAAATAGAATCTAGCAGTATTGAAGAATTAGAAGGCGAAGAAGCTAGCAAGATGAGAGAATTCATCGATATTGCATTGGATCAAAAGGCAGAGCCTGAAGAAGTTGATTTCTTAATCCAAAGCCCTGTATTGGATAGATTGAAACCTAAGATGAGAGAAGCTGCAAAAGTCATCAGAAGAGCTATTTTAGATGGAAGATCCATATTGGTAAGACACCATGCAGATGCAGATGGTATCTGTGCAGGTGTTGCTATGGAAAAGGCAGTTATCCCTTATTTGAAAGCAAATAATCCAGATAGTGATGCAGAATATCACTACTTCAAACGTTCTCCAAGTAAAGCACCTTTCTATGAATTGGAAGATGTTGTAAAGGACTTATCCTTTGCATTGGAGGACTTGGAGAGGCATGGGCAAAAATTGCCTTTGATTGTACTTTTGGATAATGGTTCTACCGAAGAAGATATTGTAGCTTTGATGCAAGCAAAAATCTATGATATTGAAATCGTAGTCATTGACCACCACTTCCCAGGAGAATTAATTACAAAAACTTTAAGAAGTGGTGAAACAGTTGATGGAAACGTAGAATGCAATAGTGAAGATATTATTGCAGGTACCGTTGCAGTTGATGAATACGTTGACACTCATGTTAACCCATATCTTGTTGGAAGAGACTCCCAAATTACTGCAGGAGCTCTTGCAACTGAAGTGGCTCATCTCATCAATCCTGATGTAAAGGATTTGGTAAAGCATTTGCCAGCAGTTGCTGTATTAGGAGACCGTGCAGAAGCAGATGAAGTGGAACAATATATAAAGCTTGCTTCAGAAAAGGGTTATGATAGAGAGCAATTGAAGAAGATTGCTGAATGTATCGATTTCGAGGCATACTTCCTCAGATTCATGAATGGTAGAGGCATCATTGACACCATTTTAGGTGTTGATAATATAGATAAACATCCAAAAATGGTTGAAGCATTATACAAGGAATATCTAAAACGTGTAGATACCCAAATGAAAGCTGCTTTACCTAACATAAAAAGAGTCCAATTGGATAATGGAATCTACTTCAATGTATTGGATGTTGAAAAATATGCTCATAAGTTTACATTCCCTGCTCCTGGAAAAACCTGTGGATTTGTTCATGACAAAATTGTTAAGGAACTTGGTAAAGACAAACCTATCATCACTCTTGGACATGGACCAGACTTTGGAGTATTAAGAGCAACTGATACTGTTCATCAGTTATTTGGATTCAATGTCAACAATATAGTTATTAGTCTTGCAGATAAGATACCTCAAGCAGGTATTGATGGCGGAGGTCACGAATGTGCAGGATCAATAAAATATATTGAAGGTCTTGGTAAGGAAGTCTTAAGTCAACTTCTTAATGAAGTTCAAAATATGACTATAGAATAAGATCTTAAAAAATTAATTAATTAAATTTTTAAAAAAATTTGTGATGAATTTTTATTGATGGAATTATTGATAAAAAATTTTTCATAAAATTATTTTTTTACTTTTCCTATTTTTGATAAAAAATTAATTTTTAAAAAAATTATTAAAAAATATTTTTCTACATTTTTTACTTTTTAAAAAATTAAAATTAAAAATCTACTAAAATACTATTTTTAAACTATGATATGTATAATACTTGAACTCATTTTCTATAACATAACATATCATTTAATTTAATTAAATTTATGATTAATTAAATTGATTTTATTTTAATAAGTTATCATTTAATGAAATATTACTATATAATTTTTGCACAAAAATGAAAATGTGAAAAATTGAAATAATTTATTAATACAAGAGTGTAAAAATTAAAATTTTAATGAGGAAATAATGAAAAATGTTTCATATAAATAAAACAAAAAATATTATGAAAATGAAAAAATAAAAAAATCTTAAAAATTATAAAATTATAAAATTTAAAAAAAATAGAAAAATAAAAAAAAAATTATAAAATTAAAATAATGAAAAATTAAAAAATAATAAAAAATAATGAAATAATAAATTCAATCAAAAATTATTCTGAATTTTTAGATTTATAATCTTTGATTGCTTCAGCTAATGCATCTGCTGCTAAGTTAGAACAATGCATTTTAATTGGTGGAAGACCATCTAATGCATCAGCCACATCATTTCTTGTAATTTTTAAAGCTTCATCAACAGTCATTCCCATAGCAATTTCAGTTATCATACTGCTTGTAGCGATTGCAGCACCACAACCAAAGGTTTCAAATTTGATATCTTGAATTACTTCATTTTCATCTACATCAATATAGATAGTCATCAAATCTCCACAAGTAGGATTTCCAACTGTTCCTTCACCACTTGCATTTTCAATTACGCCAGTATTCCTCGGATTTGCAAAATGATCCATTACTTTTTCACTGTACATCACATCACCTTATTCTTTATTTAGTTTTAATTTAATCAAATATAAACTTTTGCAATTTAATTGCAATAATATCTAAATAAATTTTTATACTTAAATTAATGGTCAGAATCTGTAAATTTAGATTCATCCAATTCTAAGGATTTATTATTTTCATTATCCCACAATGGAGACATTCTTCTTAATCCTGCAACAACTTCTTCGATTGCATCCACAACCACATCAACATCCCCCATACTGTTTTCAGTACCTAAACTCAATCTTAATGAACCATGAATTTCAGCATCTTCAAGACCTAATGCACTTAATACATATGATGCCTTAAGACTTTTAGATGAACATGCAGAACCGGTTGCACCATTGATGCCTTTTGCATCCAATCTTAAAATTAAACCTTCACCTTCGATTGCTGCAAATCTGAAGTTTGCATTGTTTGGAAGTCTATTGACTCTATCACCGTTTAAGTAGGCTTCAGGAATTCTGTCTGTAATCTTTTCAATAAAAGCATCTCTCATTTCGGAAAGTTTTGCAATGTTTTCATCTAATTGCTCATATGCAAGTTCTGCTGCTTTACCAAAACCTACAATTCCTGGAACGTTTTCAGTACCAGATCTGAGGCCACCTTCTTGGCCTCCACCATGAATCAATAATTCTAATTTTACTCCTCTTCTGATGAATATGGCACCTACACCTTTAGGACCATAAATCTTATGGGATGAAATAGACAATAAATCTATATTTGCTGCTTTTACATCTACAGGAATCTTACCTACAGATTGAACAGCATCACAATGGAACAATATTCCATTTTCCTTTGCGATTTTACCTATTTCCTCTATAGGTTGTATAGTTCCTATTTCATTGTTTGCATGCATTACAGAAATCAAAATTGTGTCATCTCTAATTGCATTTTTCAAGTCATCAATACTTATAATACCATTTTCCTGAACTGGGAGATAAGTTACTTCAAAACCTCTTGTCTCTAAGAATTCACAAGTTCTAAGAACAGCAGGATGTTCTATTTCTGTTGTAATGATATGTTTACCTTTATCTTCAAATTTTAAAGCTACCCCTTTAATAGCCATATTATCTGATTCGGTTCCCCCACTTGTAAATATAATTTCTCTTGTATCCGCATTGATTAATTGAGCAACATTTGCTCTAACTTCCTCAACAGCCTTTTTTGCATCTCTACCTAATTTATAAAAAGTAGATGGGTTTCCTTCTTTTAAGTAAGGAACCATAGCATTGAATACTTCTTCTTTAACAGGAGAAGTAGCAGAATTATCCATATATATCATTATTTACACTCCGAATTTTTTTTAAATAAATTATTCATTATTCTAATAATTAATAATCCACCATAGTCTTTAAAAATTAAAATAACAAAGTTATAATAATATTTTAAAAAAATATAACAATAGTTATATTACTACATATTATAATTAGTAAGTTTTAGTATATAAAGTTTAGGTTTAACTAATAATATTAATAAATCAAAAATCTTTTAGAAAGGATTAATGAAATATTATCTTAAAAAAAAAGAAAGAAGGTAATAAATGAAAAAGAAAGAAAAATTGGTGAGAATAAAATTAATTATTCATTACCAAATTTAGTACTTACTTTTTCTAAAGCTTGATCAATATCAGCAATAATATCTTCTACATCTTCAAGACCAATAGATATTCTGATTAAATCAGGAGTTACACCAGTACTTTCCTGTTCTTCAGGAGTTAATTGTTGGTGGGTAGTTGAAGCTGGATGGATAACCAAACTTTTTGCATCACCAATGTTAGCAAGTAATGATAACAATTCAAGATTATCAATAAATTCTTTTCCTGCTTCAAGTCCTCCTTTTACACCAAAGGTCAATAATGCACCAAATTGGTCACCTAAATATTTTTTAGCGGTTTCATATGTTGGATGACTTTCAAGACCAGGATAACTTACCCAACTTACTGCAGGGTGTTGTTCTAAGTATTTAGCCACCTTAATTGCATTTTCAGAATGTTTAGCCATTCTTATGGATAAGGTTTCTAAACCTTGCAAGAATATGAAACTGTGTACAGGAGCAAGTGTAGCACCTAAATCTCTTAATAATCTTGCTCTTATACGAAGGGTGTAAGCAATATTTCCAAGGCCAGGGAAATCCCCAAATACTTCCCAATAATTGAGTCCATGATAACTTGGATCTGGTTCGGAGATGGTAGGGAATTTACCATTACCCCAGTTGAATTTACCACCGTCTACGATGTATCCACCAATAGCAGTACCATGTCCACCTACGAATTTAGTTGCTGAAGCTGCAATTACATCTGCTCCATAATCTAAAGGTCTTACAATTCCAACAGCAGAAGTGTTATCCACTACTAAAGGAATATCATGAGCATGAGCAATTTCAGCTAATTTTTCAAATTCAGGAACATCCAATTTTGGGTTACCGATGGATTCAACATATATTGCTTTTGTCTTATCTGTGATTGCTGCTTCAAAAGCATCAAGATCTTGTGAATCAACAAAGATAACATTACGTGCTAAATCCTTAAAAGTGTAATCAAATAATTGATATGTACCACCATATAAATTATCTGCAGAAACAATTTCATCTCCAGGTTCTGTAATATTCAAGAGCGCGTAAGTAATTGCGGCTAAACCACTTGCAGTAGAAATAGCACAATTACCACCTTCAATTGCAGCAATTCTTGCTTCAAAAGCATCCGAAGTAGGGTTAGTCAATCTACTATAAATTTGACCAAATTCTTGTAAAGCAAATCTATTAGCAGCTTGTTCAGTATCCTGAAATACATATGAAGAAGTTTGATAAATTGGTACAACTCTTGCCCCAGTTGCTGGGTCCGGTTCTTCTTGTCCTGCATGTAATCCTAAAGTACTTAATCCATAATTTTTATTTGCCATTTTATCACCTATAATATAATAATTTAATAAAAGTAATGAATACTAGTAGATTTTAAAAAATTTAACATTTAATAAAATTCTTAAAAATATTCTTTAGCAATATTTTTAATATTTCACAAAAAATAACAACTGTTATATTTTATAATACAATGTTCTATTCTTGATGAAAAAATATTAAAAATAGAAATTAACAAAAAATTTTAAGAAAAATATTCATTATATAACAATTGTTATACCTACTATATAAAGTTTTTGATATTTCTAAGATATTTAACTTAAAAAAATAGAAAATATATAAAAAATTGTTAAAAGAAATGGAATAAAAATTTAATCAGTATAAAAAATGAGAAAAATAAAATCAATGCAAATAATGAAATAATAAAATTATAGACATGGAAAAATTAAGAAATAATAAAAAAAGTTCGTAAAATATAAAACTAAATAGAGTTAGATAAAAAAAGGCTGGCAGCAAAATGAAATTCCCATAGACCGAAACCCATAGTACACAAACAAAACGCGAAAAGACTTAACTTCTGGGATCGAAACGAGACCA
>CAJOMK010000061.1 GCA_905235495.1 uncultured Methanobrevibacter sp. | reverse complement strand
CCTCATAGGAAATATCTTCCTTTGTTACCTTAATTGTATCACCAATGGTAACATTAGCCTTATCTAAAAACTCTTTGGAAATTTCTTTATAAGTCATTTGATTCCTCTTGATTCGTTTTATAAATAATTTTAAATTATCAGCATTATTAAAATAGATTTGTAGTCATTAAAAAATCTATATTATATTAAATTATATTTATTAAAGTATATAATATTTAGTTAAAATTGAAAAAAAAAGGATTAATTTAGAAATAGTTAAAAATAAAAAAGAATTATATTAAAAAAGAATTAAAGAATTAAGTTTTTAAAAAACTCAATTGAAAAAACAAAAGAAAATAATAGTTACATCATTGTTTAATTGAATCCTTGTACAAATGTACAAGAAAAGTATTATTATATATAGCTCATATATAAACGAGAATAATATCTCCATCGTTTAGGACAAATAACATTCCTAAAAATACTAAGAAACTAAAAAATACAGTCATAACCATTTAGCGACTCCATTTTTAAAGTCCTATATTTAAATAGAACATAAAATTTCATATGAATTTTACTATTAAAAAAATCTATATGTTATTTAGCAATATAAAAGAACTAATATATAAATACATACTATTTACTTCTTTAACTGTTCGTATTTTCTCAATTAAACTACAAACAATCTTTTATTTTGGAAAAAATCTTGTTAAATCGTTATGAATAATTATAAATTATTACAAATCATGACAAATAATAAAAATCCGTGCAAAAATAGGGAATTATTAATACTATATTTATGTAATTAAAGAATAGAAATTAATTCATCATTACTTTTCTTCAGAGGTTATTTGAGTGAATAGATACTCAAGTGTCTTTTCACGTTTGTCCTTTTTCAATTCACATTCCCAGACAGTGATGACATTCCATCCATATCTTCAAGCTCTTTTTGATTAAGTTCATCTCGCTCTCTATTTCTGTATAACTTATTTTCCCAGTATTCTACATTGGATTTTGGCATTTTAGCATACTCCTTCATGGAGATGCCAGAAACATCCATGAACAAAGACAACAGTATTATACTTTGGCAAGACAACATCAGGACTTCCAGGATACCTCTTATCATTCTTTCTAAATCGAAGCCCTCTTGAGAACAGATAGCTTCGAACAAGAATTTCAGGTTTGGTGTCCTTTCCCCTAATTCTTGACATGACATAACTACGTGTCTCTTTGCTAAATTTGTCAGCCATAAAATCACTTGTATTCAAAACTGAAATTCATAAAAAAAAATCATTTATACTGGAAACTTGGCATTAATTCCAATTTGAACTTATTCAATTCATGAAGGTAATCGATCCTTTCTTTTGTCTTTTTATCACTAATTTCACCAGTTCGTATATACTTATCCAATACATCATAAGTAAATCCAAGCTTCTCTTCATCAGATTGATCAGATAGTCCATCAATCGGTACTTTGTTCACAATCTCATCAAGTAAATTAAGGCTTCGTCCTATTTCCTTAACTTCAGTGACGGTTAGGTTTGAAAGTGGTGAAAAGTCTCCTGCACCATCACCATATCTTGTTGCGTATCCTACCCAATCTTCAGACAGATTGCAATTGTTTGCAACCCTTCCATTATGGGATTGGGAAACTGCATACAATACAGACATTCTGATTCTTGGTGGAAGATTTATTTTGGTCTGATCACTGATTTCAATTCCAGATAACTCCATTTGATCTAAAACACCATTTACAGCATCCTTAACATTGATGATATAATGCTTGATTCCTAAATGATTTACAAGAAATTTGGCAAAATCAATGTCTGATTGAACATCATTAGGCATAAGGACTCCTATAACTCTCTCTTTTCCAAGAGCTTCCACACATAAAGCTGCTACTACAGCACTATCCTTACCTCCAGAGATGCCTACAACTGCATTGCATCCTTTACCATTTTCTTCAAAAAAGTCTTGAATCCATTTAATACATTGATCTTTAACTTCCAATGCATTAAAATTGTAATTATTAGTGATAATATCTCCTCTGTATAGTTTTAAAAATTAGATTCCTTTAAATAATAATTTAATTTTTTATATAATAAATCTTTTTAAAAAAATAAAATTAATAAAAATAATATAAAAAGTCAAAAATAGTAATAAAATCTTCAAAAAGAAATAATTTAAAATAAAAAAATAATTAAATAAAAAAATAAAATAAAAAAAATAATTAAAAAAAAAGGATAAAGATAAAAAAAATAAAGACCAATTGAGAGAATTACTCCCAACTAAAGAAAAAGTCTTAATCAAACTTTTTCTAAAAGTTTATTTATTTTCTCTTAACCATTTTGCTCCAGCTTCTAAAACTTTTAAATTGATGTCAATAAGTTTTGGTTTAGCTGCGAAGGTTTCCTTGATTCCTTCCGCAAATGCATTTTGAGATAATATAGGACTGTCCTTACCAAGTTCCATCAATGCACCTAAAATAGCTGTATTCATGGCTTTTGCATTTCCCATTTCAGTAGCTATTTCCCTTGCAGGAACAGAAATGATTTCAACATTGTCCTTTACATCAAGATTGCCTTTGCCGTAGTTTCCTGCTCTTGCATCATAGAGAATGGTTCCGCCCTTTTTTACATCAATGGAATATTTTTCAAGGGATGGCTTGTTCATTGCAATCAATACATTACATTCTTCTACAACAGGAGAACCAATGGTTTTAGCTGAAATGGTTATGGAACAGTTGGAGGTTCCTCCTCTTTGTTCAGGACCATAACTTGGGTACCAAGATACTTCTTTACCTTCTGAACATGCTGCTTGAGCCAATGTAAGACCTGTACTTAATACACCTTGACCTCCGAAACCTACGACTTTGACTTTGCAGTCTTCAAAGTCCTCTTCAACTTTAGCGATTTCCTTGCTTCTGTCTACACCAAATACTTCATCTAATGATTCAATTGAAAAGTCACTAACTGGTCTTTGCTTAGGTTCCCGTTCTTTGGATAAATCTCGGAATCTTTTTACTGGGAATTCCTTACCCATTTCATTGATCAATAAGTCTTCCACTCCTTTCACATCTCTTTTAATGTTTGTTGGACATGGTGACAAGACTTCAACGAATGAGTATCCTTTTCCTTCCTTTTGAACCATCAATGCTTTTTTAATAGCTATTTTAGCTTTTCTAATGAGTTTTGGATTAGCTAGAGATACCCTTTCAATAAATACAGGTGCCTTGAGGTTATCTACAAGTTCACACATATGCAATGGGTAACCTGCAAAATTTGCATCCCTACCGTTTTGACAGGTAACAGTCTTTTCACCAATCAAGGTAGTTGGTGCCATTTGTCCACCAGTCATACCATAAACAGTGTTGTTTACAAAGAAAACTGCAATCTTTTCTCCACGGTTTGCTGCTTGTAAAGTTTCATTTAAACCAATGGATGCTAAATCTCCATCTCCTTGATAGCTCATTACAATAGCATTGTCTTCAGCTCTTGAAATACCAGTTGCAACTGCAGGAGCTCTTCCGTGAGCAGTCTGTACATTACCTGCATTGAAATAGTAATAATTGAATACTGAACATCCGACAGGAGAAATCATAACGGATTTTTCTTGAATGTCCAATTCATCAATCACTTCTCCAATCAATTTAAGAAGGATACCATGACCACAACCAGCACAGAAGTGAGTGTTGTAAATGTCATTTCCTTTTCTTGGGTAGCTGTCATTTAAGGATTTTGGATTCTTAAGAACTTTTTCTTCTATTTCACTTTTTTGAACTTTCTCAGTATTTTCATCACTAACTCTTATGTTATCCATCTTTTCACCTCCTTAGTCAACCACCCTATGGTTATGATAGTTGTCATTGTCTAATTCATCTTGATAATCCTTATCAGATAAGTAGGAAGCATCAAATTCCTTATCTTCACTATGTACCTTGTGACGTTCATCAATGCCTACCCTCTCATAGATTTCATTAAGGATATCCTTAAGTTCAATTAATTTTCCACCCATTCTGTTAACCAAATGGACATCGTCATAGCCAGCAGCCATTTTTACATCTTCTCTTAATTGGCCGTTACTCATTTCAACTGAAACGAATTTAACTCCTTTGTCTGCTAACTCTCTAATTCTTTTCTCTGGGAATGGGAATAATGTAATTGGTCTTAAGAGTCCTAATTTAATGCCTTTTTCTCTTGCGACATCAACTGCAGTTCTTGATAATCTGCTGCTTGTTCCATAGGATACAAGTACAATTCCAGCATCTTCAACCATATACTCTTCATAAAGAACTTCATTTCTCTTAATTTCTTCATATTTTTCTTGAAGCTCAAAGTTGAAATCCTCTAATTGATCAAAGTCCAAGAAAATTGAGGTAACTAAATTATCCATAGTTTCCTTATTTCCTCTTACAGCCCAAGAATCGTCAATTGTTGGTTCAACAGCTTCAGTTGGGAATGTTAAAGGTTCTGCCATTTGCCCAAGTGTACCGTCAGCAAGCACCACTACAGGGTTTCTGTATTTTGTAGTGAGTTCAAATGCTTTCATGGTAAAATCACACATTTCCTGAACGCTGTTAGGTGCCAATACTATATTCCTATAGTTTCCATGACCTCCACCTTTAACGATTTGATTATAATCCCCTTGTTCAGGACCGATATTACCTAAACCAGGGCCTGCTCTCATAATGTCTACAATTACAGCAGGCAATTCAGCTCCAGCTAAAAATGTGAATCCTTCTTGCATTAAGCTGATACCCGGACCAGAGGAAGCACTCATCACTCTGTGACCAGTGGAAGCTCCTCCATAAATCATGTTTACAGAAGCCTCTTCACTTTCAGCCTGTACAAATTTTCTACCTAACATTGGGAAATATTTGGAAGCTTCATGGAGAATTTCACTTGCAGGAGTGATTGGATATCCGAAGAAACAATCACAGCCAGCATATAATGCTCCAATAATTACTGCTGTATTTCCTTTTACAATTTGATTACTCATTTAAGCATCTCCTTTAGGTTTTCTAGTCCTTCTAGGAATATGAACTTCAATAGCTAATGGTTCTGGACAAGTATAATAACAATCTCCACAACCAATACAACCTTCTCCAGTATATTCTGCATATTGATATCCACTATCATTAATTTCTTCACTTAATTTAAGGCATTCCTCTTTGCAAACACTAATACATCTTAAGCATGCCTTACAATTGTTTTTACTAATGATTGGATATGGTTTTACTTGATTTTGATTCATTTACACACTATCCCTTTAATTTTAATACTTAATTAATTTAATAATCACAAAATATTAAAGTTTTCGTAAATTTAATTAATTGAATTTACGAACAAAATTTTAAAGTTTTAGGAATTAATAAATTAAAATTCACAAAAAATTTAAAGTTCCTATTTTAAAATTAAATTTAAGAAAATAATAAATTTATAAAAATGAAAAAAGAGAATTATTCTTTGTTTTCATCCTCAGTTCTAATAATTTTTCTTTGGATTTTACCACTGATGGTTTTAGGTAACTCATCGACAAAATCAATCATTCTTGGATATTTATAAGGAGCAGTTGCATGTTTAACATGATTCTGAATATCTTTTTTAAGCTCTTCACTTGGTTCATATCCTTTTGCAAGAACAATTGTTGCCTTTACGATTTGACCTCTTAATTCATCAGGAACCCCTGTAATTGCACATTCTAAAACTGAAGGGTGAGAAATTACAGCATTTTCCACTTCATACGGTCCAATACGGTAACCTGATGATTTGATTATATCATCATTTCTACCTACAAATGTATAGTAACCGTCTTCATCCACATAAGCGGTGTCTCCACAGTGGTAATAGCCGTCATGACATGCTTCATCAGTTTTTTCTTGGTTTCTATAGTATTCCATAAATAAACCAACAGATTTTTCTCCACTAATGTCAAAACAGATTTCTCCTTCAGAACCAATGTCCACAACATTATAATCTGAATCCAAAAGACTTATCTTATATGCAGGGGATGGTTTACCTACACAGCCAGTTTTAGATTCCATCCAAATGAATGTAGCCAATGAAAGAGTTGTTTCAGTTTGGCCAAATCCTTCCTTAATCTCAAGTCCTGTGAATTCCTTGAATTTGTTAAATACTTCAGGAGGCAATGGCTCTCCAGCAGTAGTTGCATATTGGATATTGGAAAAGTCAAATTGAGACAAGTCCTCCTTAATCAAGAATCTGTAGATTGTTGGAGGTGCACAGAAAGTGTTTACCTTATTTTCAATAATTTTTTCCATCAAATCCAAACCATTGAATCTTACATAATCATAAACAAATACAGCGGATCCTGAAATCCATTGTCCGTAATAGTTACCCCATACAGCTTTACCCCAACCTGTATCAGCAGAGGTATGGTGAACACCGTCTTCAACCACATTATGCCAGTATTTAGCAGTGATTAAGTGTCCAATTGCATATGTATGGTCATGTGCAACCATTTTAGGGTTTCCAGTAGTTCCACTTGAGAAATAAATAAGGAAAGGTTCATATTCATGGGTAGCATCTTCACCGGTTGGTCTTTCGAATTCATCACTCATCTTAGCCATTTCTTCATCAAAATTGAACCAGCCTTCCTCATCGATGTTACCTACTAATACCTTTTTAAGTTCAATGCCTAAATCTTTCTCACAAGCTTCATAATCTGGAATCAATTGGTCCTCTTCAACAGATACAACCATTTTGATACTTGCATTTTCCACACGGTAAACGATATCGTGAAGCTTTACCATATGAGTGGTTGGAATGGCTATTGCACCTATCTTGTGAAGTGCAGTCATGCAGATCCAAAATTCATATCTGTTTTTTAAGGTAAGTAAAACTGCATCCCCCTTATTGATTCCTTGGGATTTAAAGAAGTTTGCAGCTTTATTAGATAATTTTTTCATATCTGTAAAAGTAAATACTTTTTTCTCGTTATCATCACACCAAATTAAAGCGATTTTTTCTGGATCTATTCTTGCATATTCGTCCACTACATCAAATCCAAAATTAAAATCTTTTGGAACATTAAATTCAAAATTATCGTAAAAATCCTTATATGATTTAAAATCAACTCTATTTACGAAGTTTCCTATTAAAGATGTCATTATATCACTCTATTTTAATCTAACTAATATTCCCCTTGAATATAACCTCAATCTATTAAATTTTCAAACACAATACGAATTTCATACTATTTAAATTAATTTACATAATTACAGCTAAAAATTTAGCTTTTTCACCATTTAATGCAATCATTGCATGTTTACAAGTTGCATCGAATAAAATGGAATCTCCCTCATTAAGGATTATTTCATTGCCCTTAATGTATATTTTTACGCTTCCTTCAAGAATATAGTTAAATTCCTGACCTGCATGGGCATTTAAAGAAGGAATGGCATTTTCTTTAGGATCAACAGTTACAATAAACATTTCAGCCTTTTTATGAACAAATTTTTTACATAAGTTTTCATACTTGTATTCTTTTCTTCTGTCTACAGCAAAACCCTTATCTGCTCTTGTTACATCAAAGTAAGTCATACGGGTTTCTTCACCGGTAAGAATTAAAGCTAAATCAACATTAAACATATGTGCAATTTGGTATAAGAAACTAGCAGGAATGTCCACAATACCTTCCTCATAGGAAATATAAGTTTCTTCATCAACGTCAATTTCTTTAGCAATTTCTTCTGTTGTAATATCGGACAATTCTCTTAATTCCTTAATTCTCATTCCGATATCTTTATTTACATCACTCATTTTAACCACTTTAGATTTCTTATAAATTTTTAGTTTTTAATTCATAAATATTTTTTTTATATGTTTTATTTATATAATTATATTCAATTTAATTCATTTTTATTATATAAAAATTTTATATAATTATATAATACATAGCATTGTATAAGTTTGTAATTAAACTAATATAAATATTATGGTAAAAATGAGGCAAAAATCATAAAAAAAATAGAAAAAATCAGTTATTTTACTTAATAGACTTAAGTAAGGGGATATATTGACAATTAAGAAAAGCAGATTAAAAATTTAATAAAAAAATTATAAAAAAATTACTAAAAAATAGTTAAATGATATTAAAAAAATCAAAATAATTAAAAAAAAAAAACAGAATTTATAAAAAAGTTTATATTACATAAAGCATTAATATAAACTAAATACAAATAACTGAAATTTAATCTACAAAAATTATGGAGGGACTAACTTGGAAAATAGAGAAGACTGTGTTATATTTAAACAGGAATATGGTAATGAACTATTAGTTAATCAAGCTTATGTAAGAATCAGATCTAAAGAAGACAATATGATGTCCTTTAACCTTAGAGTTCCTAAAGAACAAATCAATGATATTGAAGCATACTTTAAAGGATTTAAAATTCCAGAACCAATTTTAATCGATATTGCATGTACTGGAAATATCCACTGTTACTTTAAAGGAATTTCACCAATAATTGAAAAACCTGATTACTCATTTTTATCAGTTATTATCAGTTACTGTTCAGGAATTAAAACAAGAGATTGTTGATGAAGAACAGGAAATTGGTGTAGCAGCTCACGAATGTGTTGGCTGCGGTTTACACTAACAAACTTAAAACAAACTTTTTAAAAAAGTTTGATCAAAACTTTTTTTCTTTTTTTATTTAAAATACTTTTTTAATAAAGTTATATTCTTTTCTTTTTTAATTCATTTTTAATCAAAAATAATCAATTTTTAAAAAATACTTAAACATCAACGTTTTTAGAACTTTCAACTTCTTTTCTGAATTTTTTTTCATATATTACAATGCATATGAAACCAATGAAACATCCTAAAATCATACCTATTATTGCACCGGAATAAACACCAAATATTCCCCAATTAAATACTATTGCAAATACATAAGCAAGTCCAACACTTAGGATTATTTCCCTAAGAAGTGTAAGAACCAATGACTTGAATCCAGAACCTACACCTTGATAAACATAAACTCGTGATTAATTTTGATTAAATAATCACGAAAAGTATTCCAGAACCTACACCTTGATAAACATAAACTGCAGTAGCTCCAAATGGAACAAATAGGTTGTAGAATACCATAATCCTCAATACTTCAGCGGTTCTTGCTATCATTTCAGTATTTCCTGAAATGAAATTAAATGCATTGGATATCAGATAGGCAAAGATAAAGAATATTGCACAAATGAGTGCTGTGATTGTCAAACTAAGCAAAGTGGAATAATTCAAGGTTATTCTGAAATTCTGAATGTTTCTAGCACCATATGCCACTCCAGAAACTGTAATTGTAGAGATTCCAATTCCCATAGATGGCAGGAATGCAATTGATACAAATCTCCATACAACTGTAAAGATAGCAACTTCCATAGTTCCTGCAGTCATCATAATGAGGAAATTAAAGCAAATTCCCACTATTGAATAGATAACCTCTTCACAGCTTGCAGGAAATCCAACCCATAGAATGTCCTTATAAATCTCCAGTTTCCTATGATAAGTCTTTAAGCTTAATTTTAAGAAGGTATCCCTCTTAATAAAGATACCAATATAACATCACTAAAAGGTTTGCAAGTGAGGACAATACTGTAGCAAGAGCAGCTCCCTTAATGCCCCAATTAAAATAGTAAATGAAGATAGGATCAATTATCAGATTCATCACTGCATTTAAAACCAAAGGCCATGTTGCCCGTTTGATATCTCCTTCTGCTCTAAAAAGACTTGAAACAATAGCTGGAAAAAGAATGATGCTGCTTGATAGGAAGATTATGATTCCATAATCCATTGCATAATCAAGTACAGAACCTGCACCAAATAGAATGAGCATATCCTTTAAAAAGAAGAATCCCAAAATCATGAGAATAATTGAAATGATTATTCCAAGTATCATACTATGCATTGCAACATTATTCGAATCATCGTATCTCTCTGCACCGATATACCTTGATATCAATGAATTGGCACCAGCTCCAATACCAACTCCAAAACCTAGGATTACAAGAAACAATGGAGACATGAATCCTAATGCTGCAAGAGGGTCCGCTCCAAGACCCGCTACCCACATGCTATCAATAAGGTTATTTGCATACATTAAAAGCATGGATAAAATAGTAGGATAAGCCAATCTCCTAATAGCTTTCTTTGGATCTCCAATGATTGCTTCAATGTTTTCATTCAATTGCATAATAACCACTTGATAGTATATATTTTTTAAAATGGTTTACTCCATATGAATTAGATATGATTTAATGAATTTTAACTATCACAGAAATGATACGAGTCAAGCTTCTATGCATTTTAATCTCATACCTTTCCAATAATATGAAACCTACATCCTTAAGTAGTGAATCTATGTCCAGTGTATGTGGACTAGCCATCACTAAAAGTGCATCTTTCTTCATACTGTGTTCAATTGATTGCAAAAATTCACTGAAAATTCCAGAAGCACCTTCACCACAAGTTGTTGTAGAAATGCCGTATGGCGGATCTGTAACCACAGCATCAACCTCTTTATACATCTCTAGTTCACGGACATCAACAACATGTGTCTTATAGTCAGTCACTCCTACATAATCCAAATTGGTTGCTGTGCCCTTTTTCATTCTCCAATCGATATCACAGCCAACTACAGAACATCCAATCAAACCTGCTTCAATAAGTATTCCTCCAGTACCACAGAAAGGATCCAATACCAAATCTCCTTCTTTTACACGAGCTAAATTAACCATACAACGAGCTAATTTAGGACTCATGCAACCTGGATGGAAAAATGGTCTTTTAT
>CAJOMK010000060.1 GCA_905235495.1 uncultured Methanobrevibacter sp. | reverse complement strand
GATTGATGTACTCTTTGTAGGTCTTGTCTTGTTTCTCTTATAATAATTGAATCCAATATCTCCAGTAACTTCTTCAGCCAAGTCCACAGATGCATTATCCATTGTTGGAGTGGCTATATAATAACCTGCACCATAATTAGGCTCGTGGTCATGACCAATGATGACCAAATCAGGATTCTGCTTTGCCACATCAGAAACAACATAATCATGAACAAGAGACTCTCCGTTGGCACGGCCTTTGTTAAAATCTTCAGGAGAATCAGTTACCTGAACACGATAGTTGATTACATCAACATCCCTATGAGTCAATGCAAAATATCTGCATGCCAAAGGAAGAACGAATAAATGAAGTTTTTCTCTTGAATGCATTCCAGAAACAACTGCTATTTTTAAGGAAGCATTATCCGAATATGAATAATCAACCCTTGTAACAGAACCTAAATCATTTTCACCAACAAGTTCCATGCTTCCTTCAGTAAAAATAAAAAATCCAAAAACAGCTGCAAGGATTATTATTAAACTTACAAGAATAATTTTAGCCTTTTTGCCCATAATATCATCAAAAAAATTAATAAATAGAACAATGAGATAAACATTTAGTCTAAGTAATTCTTCATCATGATTGCAGTACCAATAGCTGGAGCAACTATACATTCATCATCGCTATAGAAGTCTCCCATTGACTTAACATCAAGACCTAATAGCTTAGCTGCCTCAACACATAAGATATCCTTTCCAAGACCGGTTACAACAACCTTATCCAATCCTTCTCTTTCACTTACTTCCTTTAACCCGGAAGCGATTTGCTTAACCTGTTCCTTATGGATATAATCTGCCATTTCTTCAATGTCTTCCATTGACAAGATATCCAAATCTGCACATACAACTCTTGAAATCCTTCTTGCAGATTCCTCTTTTGATTTGCCTGCTCCATCAGCGGTAGCACAGACATAATTTTCATCCTTAATCAATCCTAAGACATTATAGACATCAGCAGTGATTGCAAACAATTCAGAAGCAACTCTGTAATTTTCTCCATTAAATGGAATGAAATCAACAAAGCTTGTTAGATTGGTTCTCAATGTTCCAGTATAGACAAGTTCTCCAGTAGCTGACCTTTCAAAATCGGTTCTGCCTTTTGTACATTCATTTCCATCCTTGATTGGTATGATGTCAGTTGTTGTACTTCCTGTATCTACAAAAATGCAGTCCTTTTCAATTTCAGCAACGATTTGGGAAGTTGCAATCCAATTTGCTGCAGCAACTTCGAGAGGATTTGCCATAAGCTCTGCAAGTGACAATACCCTATCTGTACCGATGTATGCAACTGGGCAGTCAAACAATTTTTCACAAGTGGTTGCAATGTCTATTACCCCTTGGGTTTTGGTTTCAAATGCATCCACCAATTCTGCAGTCATTGAGATTCCAACTGCATCAATCTCTTCAATCGGACAGATCTTTTCAATCAAATCAATCAATGTGACTCCCAACCTGTCATTATCAGACCACATAGGCAAATATTCAAAAACAGTTTGAATATCCTTTATCTCACCATTTTCGTATTCAACAATTGCTAAATCAGTGTTTGCACCACCAATATCAAAACCTGCTACTTTCACATTATCACCAAAAAAATATAATTATTCCTATATCTTAATTTCTAAAATCAACTATCATTTATAATACTAATAATCTTCAATTTTAATTTCTAAAATTCCATCATCATTCTTATAAAAGCTTGCTTTGGAACTGTAAGTTATTTCTCCAATATCCTCTACGCTTATCTTTTGATCAATCAAATCAATGATTGTTTTAGCTATATTAATATTGATTATTTTTTGAAGCCCTACATAGGAAGTTGTGAATCTGGAGTTTATCTCCAAAAGATAAATGTAGCCATCCTCAATAATGAAGTCAATGCCTATGAATCCTTTTAGTCCTGGAACATATTCACATGCCTTCTTTGCATAGTCAAAGATTTTTTCCTTTAGTGGATGATCATATGGAACATATCCTCCAATATACTCTCCACCATTTTCATCAATTTCAACAACTTGCTTATTTAAGCTTATAGGAAGTGCCTCTTTACCATCACTAATTAGGCAGACACTGCAGACATCTCCTTCAATGTATGGCTGAACAATGAATCTTGAACCATCCCCATAAATTTCCTCAAGTTCATCAATGTCCTTTTTGGAGGAGATGATTTTTATGTTGTCACAGTCCACACCAAAATGTGGCTTTGCAATGAGCTTGTTCTCTTTGACTACATCCTTATCTGAATTGTCTAAAGCTGGAATATCCTTAGGCTTTTGCATGATAGGAACTGCATTGTCGTTGCTTCCATCACCATAATCACCATTGATTGTATCAAAGAAGATTTGAATGACTCGTTTCCAATAGGTCTTTCTATTCAATAGAATGTTATAGGTCATTGGCTGAGGTATCATATTAGCCAAATAATCAAAGGTTTCATATTTGTCAGAGGTAAGATTAACAGCAAAATGGTCACTGCCATAAACCTTTATGTTCTTTGATTCAAGCAATTTTGTTAAATTGTATAGGTTATTGTCATTTTCAGCAGCAATGAACATTGCCCTATCAAAGACATATACATCTTTTTCTAACCAATCCTCTAATGATTCATCAATGATTATTGTCTTGACATCAAAATCAAAATCATTAAAGATATCCTTAAATTGCTTCGCAAGCAAAACATAAGTATCCTCATCCTTTAAATCACTTACAAGTGATTTGATAACTTCTACAGCTTCACTAACAATTGACAAGTCCTCTACACCAGAAGCTGTAAAGTATTCAAAAACCAATATTGAATCATCATTAACATCTTTTAAATCAACCATACTATCACCTAAATAATAAAAGATTATTCCATTTCATTTAATATTTCAATTATTAGTAAATCAATAGTTAATTAATTATTGTAATCCTCATAAATAACTGTTAAGCCGTTCAAATTCAAATCATCATAAGGGAATTTGATTTCCTCACCATCAAATGCTATCTTAATCAATGAATTCCTTTTCTCTTCAAACTCTTTTACACTAATATCCTCATCAATGACTTTCATTTTTCTTGTAAAGCTTGACATCACCTCATCAGGAGCTTCCATCTTAAGGGTATCGTTTGCTTTTGCTTCTTCAATTATCTTAATCATCAATTCTGTAGCATTTCCCATACCATATGGGTTTTTAGCTGATTTCATCTTATTTGCAAATGCCTCATCATCCAATATCCTTCTTGCATTTTCGAGTATTACTTCCTTATCAGACCCTACAAGAATGTTTCCACCTGCAGTAACTGTTTCTTGTCTTTCAGTATTGTACCTTAAGGTAAGTGCAGGTACATCAAGTGTGATCGCTTCTTCCTGCAATCCTCCAGAATCTGTAAGGATAATTGTGGATTTTGAAATGAGAAGCAGGAAATCAAGATAACCGACAGGTTTAATTATGTGAACATGAGCAAGGTCGTTTAATCTATCAAACAAACCGAAGTTCTCCATTGTCTTCTTTGTCCTTGGATGAATTGGGAATATGATGTTCATGTCATCTAGTTCCTCCAAAGCTTCAATGATATTGGTTAACCTTTTTTTATCATCAACTGTTTCTGCCCTATGCATTGTTAAGGTTAGTATGTTTTCCATATTGTCAATATCAAGCTCTGCAAGACCTTCATCATACTCAGACTTGTCCCTATTTTTGGATATTTCAAGGTTTCTGAAACATGCATCAACAACAGTGTTTCCAGTGATGAATATTCTTTTTCTTGAAATTCCTTCCATTGCAAGGTTTATTGCTGACTCTTCAGCTGGAACAAAGTACAATTTGGAACAGATGTCTGCAGCAAGTCTGTTGATTTCTTCAGGCATGGTTTCATCAAATGAACGAAGCCCTGCCTCAACGTGACCTACTGGAATATGCAATTTGCTTGCAACAAGTGCACCTGCAAGAACTGCGTTGGTATCTCCTTGAACAAGGAGAATATCTGGTTTTTCATCTAATAGAACCTCTTCAATACCTTCCATCATTTTGCCTGTCTGCTTTCCATGGGAACCTGATCCAACATGAATGTTATAGTTAGGGGTAGGCAACTTCAAGTCAATGAAGAAATTCTCAGACATTTCCTTATCATAATGCTGACCTGTGTGAATCAGCAGCAATTCATGGCCCCTTTTTTCAATCTCATCCATAACCGAAGCCATTTTGATTATTTCTGGCCTTGTTCCAAGTACAATAGCTATTTTCATTTTTTAGACATCCTATAATTAGTTGATAATATTTGTTCATAATTGATAAATTTTATAATAATTTATATCATATAAAGATATGTTATTCAAATAATATATAGTTTAATTAAAATGGAATAAAAAAATAAAAAATATATAATTAGAATATTTAAAATAATTATTGAGGGCAAACATGAACCAAAAACTAAATATAAACAATAAACACTATAGAAAGGCATCCAATTTAGAATCATTGAATATGTTCAAAGGACAGCTCTATGAAACCATTGTCACAACACAAAGCAATGAACATATCAAAAATGCTGCACCGATTGGAGTGATATGCAAGGACTCAAATCATGTTGTCATTCATTTGGACAACTGTGTACACACCCAATTGAACATCATGGAAAACGGAAAATTAATTGTAAACATCATAAAAGATCCTCTTATTCTTACTTATTCCACACTTGGATAACTTGATGATGAATATTTTGACGAATTCAATGGTTTTCCATGATAAAAAACTCTTTAGGATTTTTCAAGGCACATGTCATCAAGACAATAGAAAAGAATAGAGAAAATGACTACAACGATGGAAAAGGAAATGTTGTAAGCTGTGAAGTTGAAGACATTTACATCACTGATAATAATGAAATTGTTCCTATAAACAGAGCAATGAATGCTGTTATAGAAAGTTTGGTCTATTATTGCAGATTCGACCATAAATACAAAGAAAAACAGGATATGATCTGGACTCATATGAAAGAGTTGAATAGAGTCTGTCAAAAAGTGGGAAATGAATCTGAAAAAGAGTCTATGAAACTTATTTTAGACAAATTAAAAGAAAATCATGATTATTTAGAATAATATTAAAAAGATAAAAAAGAATAATGAAAGAATAAAGAATAAAAAAAAATAAATAATAATACAACAAAATATAAGAAATCATGAAAAAACGGATTAATAAAATAAAAAATCTATTTTTCTTTAGTCAGTTAAACTTTCCAAGCTTTTTAACATGGATTCACTAACGGAATAAGTCTTCTGCAAATCAAAGAGATTATCAGCCAAATATCTTCTGAATCTCTCACAGGCATAGTCATCATATCTGAATCTGATTCCATCATATTCAATATCCATTAAAATAAGGTTTTCAGGTTCTACAACCTTGATGTATGCTCTTAGCTCATCTTCTTCTGGATCCAGTAATCTTCTTACATCATCAAGAGTTAACTTTCCATAATTTACATCCAAGAAAACTCTAATCATCTTACGAACCATATTCCATAAGAAGCTTTCACCATAAATGTCTATAAAAATAGGACTGTAAGTCTTGTTTAAATGAGCATAATCATTGTTCTTATTCTTATCTGCCTCATCAATTCTTGGCTTGGATATTACAATATCTTCAATTGTTCTTTCAGTTGTCTTCTGTTTTCTTTTTGTAAAATTAGTGAAGTTATGAGTTCCTTTAAAGACTTCAGCAGTTTGTCGTAAAAGATCTATGTCCAAATCCTCTTCAAACAGTATGTATCTATACCAACGCATCTTGGCATATCTTGGCTTGAACCCGAATCTCACAGGTGCCCAAGCAATAATCTGAATGTCATCAGGCAAGCTATTGTTTATCTGATTGATACGAACTTCCTTCTCACTTTGAAAACTTATTACATTTCCAAGACTGTGAACTCCAGCATCAGTTCTTCCAGCTATCCTAAACCTTGAAGCCTTCAAATCATCAATGTATCCTAATTTCCTAAGATGATAAATCAATTCCTCTTCAACGGTTCTTACATCAGGCTGTCTTTGAAAACCATGAAAGTGAGTTCCAATGTAAGCAATCTTTAAGGCAGTTCGTTTCATAATAATCACAAAAATAATAATTTTAATTTTCATTAATTTTTAATATTAATTTTTTTATTAAAAATATAAATATTTAGCTATTTGATTAAAAAAAAAAAACCGATGAATAATAATTAAAAATATGAACTAAAATAACATATTATAAAATATGAAAACACAACACGAGACTAAGGATTCCATAAGCCTGTATGATAATTATAAAATAAACCTTAAAGCTAAAGATACTGATAAAAAGTTTTATTTCATAATCAGTGAAGGAATCTTCTATTGATAGATGACCAGCTTCCACTGATCAAAGACTTGAATGAACTTAGCATTAGCGAGGAAGATGTAAAAAACTGCCTTTACTTTGGAGAATTTTACCTTAAGGATGCCTATGCAGTTGAACTTAGAGAAGACTTTGATGTTGAGGAATTTAAGGAAGAACATGATGAGATTAAATTGCAATTCATCAATCTTTACGAAGTATTTGACATTAACAAAGAGACATATTATCTTGCTGGAAGAGCAATTCAAATAATAGATTGGGAAAATAACCATCAATATTGTGGAAGATGCGGTGCAAAAACCGTTACTTCTGATATAGAATGGCTAAAGTATGTCCTGAATGTGGATTTACAAGCTTTACAAGGATTTGTCCTGCAATAATTACCACTATCATCAAGGAAGATGAGGAAGACTTGATGAAAATGGAAATCCTACCAAAAAGATTTTGATGGCAAGACACTCATACCATGAATATCCAAAATATGCCTTAATTGCAGGATTCGTTGAAGCTGGAGAAAGTGTAGAGGAAGCAGTTAAAAGAGAAGTTATGGAAGAAGTTGGAATTGAAGTGGAAGATATTGAATACTTTGGTAGTCAATCCTGGCCATTTCCAAACTCATTGATAATAGGCTGCATCTGCAAATACAAGTCTGGTGAAATCAAGGTGGATGAAAATGAAATCACCAAAGCGAAATGGTTTAAAAAAGAGGAAATCGAACAACCCCCTTCAAATATTTACATATTTTCCAGATTACTGAAGAATTTCGAGGAAAATTACTAAAAAACGATTTTAATTTATTTTTTAATTTCATGTAATTACATGAAATTAATTATTTTACTATTTTTTATTGAAAATTTCAAAAATCCACTACAAAAAGGAAAATAAAAATAAAAAATAGGTGGTTTAAAAAATAAAATTAAAAAATAATAAATAACTTTTAACAATGCTACTTCATTGCAGCATTGATATCCTTTAAATATATCTTGTCATCACAGATTGTGTCCACCAAATCCATATCGTGACTTACCAATAAGAATCCCATTTTTCTATCTTTAACTATTTTTAAAACAGTGCCCAAGATTTGTGCTTGGGTAATCGCATCAATCATTGTAGTCATCTCATCAGCAATCAGGAATTTTGTATTTAGATTCAATGATCTCAATACTGAGAATCTTTGAAGCTCCCCACCAGACAATTCCTGTGGGAATCTGGTAAGCCATGTTTT
>CAJOMK010000059.1 GCA_905235495.1 uncultured Methanobrevibacter sp. | reverse complement strand
TATTTATTTTGCATTATCAAAGGATGCCTTTACAAATGAAGCGAACAATGGATGTGCATTGTTTGGTCTTGATTTGAATTCTGGATGGAATTGACATCCAATAAACCAAGGATGATCAGGTAACTCTACGATTTCAACTAAGAAATCATCTGGAGTTGTTCCTGCAATGACAAGTCCATTTTTAGTAAGAACATCTCTATATTCATTGTTATATTCAAATCTGTGTCTGTGTCTTTCTTGAATGAAATCTTCTCCATATGCCTCTTTGGTTATGGTGCCATCTATCAATTTACATTCATAAGCACCTAAACGCATAGTTCCACCCATATTTTTGATTTTCTTTTGCTCTTCCATCATATCAATTACTGGGTATTTAAGGTCTGTCTTGAATTCACTGCTGTTTGCACCTTCCATACCGATTCTTCTTGCAAACTGAATAACCATACATTGCATACCTAAGCAAATACCAAAAATAGGAACTTCATTTTCTATTGCATAATCAACAGCTTGGAGCTTACCTTCAACACCACGGTCTCCAAATCCTCCAGGAATAAGGATACCGTCAAGTTTGGAAAGCTCTTCTTGGAAAGCCTTCAATTCTTCATCATTTTCCACATCAACATCAGAACTAAGGTATTCAATATTCATTTTAGCGCCTATTTTAGCTGCTGCATGGTGTAGGGATTCTCTTATACTGATATATGCATCTTCCAATTCCACATATTTACCTACAATACCAATTGTTACAACAGGGTTTTGTATCTTCAAAGAGTCTACGATTTCTGCCCATTCATTGAGAGTATTCTTATCATTTTCAAAATCAATTCCTAAATTAATCCTATTTGAAATGTATTGGCCTGCATTTTCCCTATCCAATACTAAAGGAACTTCATAGATTGATTGAGCATCAGGAGTGTTTACAACAGCATCAAATTCAACGTCACAGAAGTGAGCGATTTTTCTTTTCAAGTCATCATCGATAGGTTTTTGACTTCTTAAAACAATCATGTTAGGGTTAATACCCATACTTCTAAGTTCTTTTGAAGAGTGTTGAGTTGGTTTTGTCTTGAATTCACCGGCAGCATCCAAGTAAGGAACGAATGTCACATGAACAAACATGACATTTTCAGAGTCTTCTTCATTTCTTAATTGTCTTAAAGCCTCTAAGAATGGTTGACTTTCGATATCTCCGACAGTACCACCTAATTCAACAAGAACAACGTCGTAATCATCTTTAGCAGATATTTCACGAACCATTTCTTTAATCTCATTAGTGATATGAGGGATAATCTGTACACATGCTCCTAAGAAATCACCTTTTCTTTCTTTGGAAATAACTGATTGATAGACCTTACCGGTAGTAATGTTGGATATTCCAGGAAGCTCCACATCAAGGAACCTTTCATAGTGACCTAAATCAAGGTCAGTTTCCATACCATCATAAGTTACAAACACTTCACCGTGTTGGTATGGGTTTAAGGTACCAGAATCCCAGTTTAAATATGGGTCAATCTTTATCGCTGCAACATTCAAGCCGTAAGAACGTAATATACGGCCAATAGATGCAGAGGTAATTCCTTTTCCAATGGAACTAACTACTCCACCAGTTATTATAATATATTTAGTCAGACAAATCCACTCCTAATTGATTTAATAAATTGATTTTCATTGATTTTTTTATTGAATTCTTTAATGAATTTCCTTATTTTTTTATAAAAAAATTCATTATGAATACTCATTAAAATATTAGTTTAATTTTATATATAAAATTTGTCTTATAATTTAAAAAGCATAAAAATTTTAAAAAATTTTCTTTAAAATAGTAATGAAAAATCTAACTGAAAAATTAAAAAAGAGATAAAAAGTAAATAAAAATTAAAAATAGAAAATTAGAAAAAAAATAGATAAAAAGTAAATAAAAATTAAAAATAGAGAATAAAAAAGAAAAAAGAAAAAGTATTAGTTACCTTTTAAACTATTGAAGAATTTACCTCATTTGATTCCATGTTTATGAGCTTGTACTTTCTCATCATAAGTTTCATCAATAGTAGCATATTCTTTTTCTAATATTTTCTTTTTAGCATCAAAGTCCAATGAGTTACTTGTAATTTTCTCAACAACATCAATTTCACGAATTACTTTGTCTAACTCTTCAGATACATCTTCATCAGAATTTTTCATTTTTTTTTTCTTTTAAGACTTGTTTCTTATTAGTTAATTCTTCAAGCCTATCTTCAAGAAGCTGATTATTACGAACCCCATACTGATCACGTAAATAAAAAACTAAATCTATGAGTTCACCGATGGTCATATTGTTTTCTTGCAAAATTTGATATTTTTTAAATTGTTCATCATTTAATTCAGCTGTAAATTCATTAACCATAATGCAACTTCTAATAAAATTAATTTATTTAATATTAATTATGTATATATTTTTTATATTATTTAACTATGTATAATATTTTTTATGAGTTTTGAAAAACATTAATTATTTTGATGAGTTTCCAAAAATGAAGAAGCAGCCAATACATTCTCCTTGAATTGGGGATTGATTTCAGTCAAAAATCCCATGAATGATTCTGCAATGTCTTCATTCTCATAATCAACCTCATATTCCATTTCAATGCCTAAAAAGTCATTAATCCATTCCTGTGGAACATTTATGAATGGAAAAATAATATTTTTCCCTTCAAAATCCAAATCAAAAATATCGGATAAATCATATTTCTTACCCCATTCTATTCCTTTTCCTTCAAATATATCATTTAAGATATGATTTACCTCTTGGTTAAGATTCAATGGAGAAATGACAGAATCAAAGTCATCTAAATCCATATTTTCATCATATTCAATGAATTCAATATCATACTTCCTTGAATAAGGCTCTAAAACAATGTATAAAAGCTCATTATACTCATTATCAATCTTAGGAATAACAACAGTATCTTGAGGATTTAAGGAATTTGCCAAGGTTTTAGAAGACCTTGAGCATATCTTTTGAAAAAGGGAAGACATTACAACTTCTATATTTGGATAGTATTTGTTGAAAAGATCTCTTCTTTTTCTGGAAAACTTAGAAAACCTTAAATTTTCTATATATAACTTTACAGAGTCATCAATGACGGAATCATCAGACATTGTGCCTTTTTGATAGAAACTGACGAAACGGGTGTCTACTCCAATCTGCTTTAAGAACTTCAACAAGTCCTTTCTAGTTTCTATCTTTTCTTCCTCTTTGTTTTCCACTACAAAATTTGATAAAAAGTCTAAATCCATATAATCACTGAAAAAATAAAATTATCCAATTAAATGCCTAAAACACCCAATAATGCTTTTTCCATAACATCTACAGGGGCTTCACGACCTAACCATATCTCAAAGCTTCTAATCCCTTGGTACAATAGCATCTTATAACCATAAACAACTTCTGCATTGGCTTTTAGAGTCTCTTTTATTAGGGATGTTTCTATTGGAGTATAAACTATATCATTTACAACAAGATCCTCATGAAGCATATCTGCACTTGCTATTGCCTTATCATTCACATTAGGATACATTCCAATAGGTGTTGTATCTATAAATATATCTGAACTCCCCAATTCTTTTTTTAGATTGACCATTTCACAGCTATTTATACTAATGTCAATTCCGGCATTGCTTAAATTGGACCTTAAATCATTTGCAAGTGAATTCGCTTTGGAGAAATTTCTATTCAATATTGACAATTCATCAATTCCACTATTTGCAATCTGAAATGCAACTGCCCTTGCTGCTCCACCTGCACCTGTGATAGTAACTTTTTTGTTATTTATTGAAGTTTTTTCCTCAATTGCACGGACACATCCATATCCATCAGTGTTAAATCCTTTTGTTGTAACATTGATTTCATTATTTTGATTGGATGATTCATTATTTTTATCATGAATGAATTGAATGGTATTTACTGCACCAATCATTGAAGCAACTTGATCGATTTCATCAAGATGTTTCATGACATTGGTTTTATGTGGTATTGTTACATTCAAACCTTGTATACCGATAGCCTTTGCACCTTCAATGCAATCCTTCAATCTATCTGGCTTAACATGAAATGGAAGATAAATGTAATTTAAATTTAAAGCATCAAGTCCAGCATTATGCATAGCTGGAGAGAAAGTATGTTCAATAGGGTCTCCAATAACTCCTAATATTTTTGTTTTTCCATCTACCATAATATCACTTTTAAAAATTTAATAATTTTTATAATTATAAAAAATTCCAATATCATTAATCAAAAATCCAACTGTTCAGCTATGCAAAATCTGCATACTGAATTTGGAGTATCAATATTAGCCTCCTTAACCGGACAATAATAAACTCCATTTTCCACAATAACCTCTAAAGAGCCAGGGAAAGGAGTTCCAATAGGATGAATAGGCTCATCAAGCACAAATGTAGTGTAAAGGGATACCACCAAATTAATAAGTGGACTTTTGTTTTTTCTATCTGTAGAAATATGTTTGTAAATATCTTTTAATTGGTTTAATTTTTCTGCAAAGTCCTCTCTATTGAAATAGTCATTATAAACAGTATCATTGCTTCTTATTTCCTTAACTCTGTTTAAGAAAAAGTCTATATAAATCTTTTTGCTTTTTTCCTGATAGGATTCCTGAACATATTTGTTGTTTTCAATAATTTCAGCAGATATGATCATCAAATCAAAAACAGAAACATCAGTAAGCTCTTCCTTTAAGACAATCATAAGATTGTCCTTTGATATTTTATCATCTTCACTTATCAATGCATCAAACTTTTCAAACATCCTATCACAAATTGTCATATTATTTATATTATATTAGTAAAATTACTTATTTTTAAATATAATCATTAACTGCTGGCATTTAATTTAGGATCATAATCAATCTCTCGTGAAATGCAGATATTGCAAACTGCCCCTTCAGTATTCTTTTGAGTTGCCTTAACAGGACAATAATAAAACTTGCCTAACTTTTTAATCTTCAAATTGCCTGGGAAAGGAGTGTCCAGTGAATGAATAGGTTCATCCAATATGAAAGTGGCATATAATGAAACTAAACAGTAAATAAGCTGCACCTTATCATTGTTAAAGTCTACACCATCATAAACTTTATGCAAATCCTCTAAGGACTTTTCAAACTGTTTCTTATTAATTCTCTCCTTTTTGCCTCTGCTGTCATAATCGGTATTGTCATTTTTAATATTGTTTATATGGCCAATGAATTGCTTAACATAAACTTGACGGAAGTCATCCTGATATCTATCCTGTACAAACTCCACATCCTGAAGTATATACTGATTAACATCCATCAAATCAAAAACAGATATCTTTTGAGCGTTTTCCTTTAAAATAGCCAATAGATCATTCTTTGAAATCTTTTTATCCTTTAACAGCTCATGCAATTCTTCAAACATAATTCACACTTAATTATTTTATAATAATCTATAGTATTTTATCATTTAAAATTTTTATGTATTATAAAAATAATTTATTATAAACTGCCTAATTTTTCTTAATCAGTAAAATTAGAACTTAATAATCTTAGAACTTAATAATATTAGAACTTAATTAATATCCATTAAATTATTTTTTAAAAGAAGTTTAGAGAATAAATAATTCAGAATTTAAAAAAAAAAAAAGCTAAAAATTCTTATAATGAGATTTAAAAAAAAAGAAAAATGTAAGATGATTCGATACATCTATTTTTAACGGTTATTTTTACCTTTTTAGTTACTTTGTTGTAGTATTTGCTTCCTGTGTATTTGATTGTAGCAGTGAATTTTCCTCTTTTCTTCAAGTTAGTGATCTTGAAGGTAGCTACTCCTTTGCTGTTGGTTGTTGCCTTAAAGGTTTTCTTGTTAACTGTAATAGTAACTTTAGTCTTTTTCATTACTTTACCTAAATTGTTTTTAAGAGTAATGGTATACTTTTTGGTTTTAACTCTAACCTTAAAGGTCTTAGCCTTAGCAGTCATTTTAGGAGTTGCCTTTTTGACTACAACTTTTACGCTCTTGCTCACAGCAGCATAAGAGGCATTTCCAGCAAAAGTAATCTTAACTGTGTAAGTTTTAGGAACCAATTTAGCCACATTTATCTTAATCTGACCGTTCTTATCAGTAGGGTAAGTTTTAGCAGGGCCCCAAGTGACAGTGACCTTAACTCCACTTAATGCCTTGCCTTTACCGTCAGTAACCTTAATAGTCAAGTATTTGTTAACATTGTAAGTTGCAGTAACAGCACTTGCAGTAATCTTGGTCGGATTTTTAGCTACAGTGATAGTCCTGTTTAAAGGAACCATATCAGAGCCAAGAACGCTCAATACAGCAGTATAAGTACCTACAGGCAAATTGACAGTCCAACCTTAACCGGATAATGCAGAATAATTAGCTACAAAAGTACCATTTTTATAAATGCTGACAGTAGTATTTACACCATTGAAGACTTGATCGCCTGCTATGGTAAAAATGAACTTATCCCCCTAATTATAATAGGTCTTAAGGTCAGATGCAGAAAATGCTGGGACAATAATCTTATAAATATCATAAGTTACATCATGTATATCACTATCTTCTGCAGCAGTATTGAGTTGGAAAGTACAATTGGTAGCTTTACTATTATTCATTGCTCCACCTTTCTCTACAGCATTATTATATGTGAAGATACAGTTGTCTGCATTGGAATAGCTTGTTACCCCACCTTCATTTGCTATATTTTTAGTGAAGTTACAATTGGTAGCATTACCCTCAAAGAGAGCACCCCCAAATATCCAGTGTTATCTGTGAAAATACAATTTTCAACATCAATTAGTGCAACAGCAGCATAATATGCATCATTTCCTGTGAAATTACAGTTTATAGCTTTTACTGCACATCCATTATCTGCCCAAATTGCAGCACCATATCCTTCTCTTGAAGTTTTACCTTTAACAAAACTAATGTTATTGAATGTTACTACTGCATTGGATGTTATATGGAAAATACGGCTTGATTATTTCCATCTAGTTTATGTCCATTTCCATTAATGGTTAAGTTATGGTTAATCTCAATACCATGCACTAAACTATCTTGCTCATTATAAATATAATCAGATTCCAATTCAATCTCATTTTCACCATTGTCAATAAGGTTTTTCAATTCTGTGAAATTTTTAGACTGAACAGAATCTTCTGTTAATACGTTCTCCTCATTTTGACTGTCTGAAATACTTGCATCATCTATGCTTTCCCCCAAGACAGTTGCATCATTAGTATCTGTATCGGCAATAACATCACTTGCAACATCATCTGCAGCGCTTACTGCAGAAATGCACAATAAGCTTACAATCAATAATAATGCCATAAATATAAACTTATTCTTCCTCATGAATATCATCCTAATTAAAAAAATTGGAATGAATATATATTTATAAATAGTTATATATAAGTTTTATATCAAAATATACAAATATATTAAATTAATAATTTATTTAAAAAAAAATGAAAAAACATATAATAAAATTATATTTTATTGAACATTTTACAGAAAAAAAAACATTAAAATAAAAGA
Organism: uncultured Methanobrevibacter sp.; assembly: GCA_905235495.1. Lineage (GTDB taxonomy): Archaea > Methanobacteriota > Methanobacteria > Methanobacteriales > Methanobacteriaceae > Methanobrevibacter. The sequence goes on along the minus strand of CAJOMK010000059.1, from coordinate 76 downwards.
GGGATGATGAATAAAAAAAGGTAAAATATGATGAAAAATTGCTTAAAAAAAAAAAAAAAAAAAAAAAAAAAAAAAA
>CAJOMK010000058.1 GCA_905235495.1 uncultured Methanobrevibacter sp. | reverse complement strand
CCAGCATTTTTTAAAATACGACCGACAGGTGCGATTGGTAATTCACTCATATTTTCACCTCCAATTGAAAATTTATAACACATAATATATAAATGTTTTGTTTTTTTAAAGGATTAAATCACTTATAATTTAAAAATTAGAAACATAAATATAGATTTTTTGATATTAAGAAATATTAAAACTTATTAAAAAAATATAGATAAAATTATATAAAAAATGGGTATTTTAAAGCATTAGAACTCTTAAAATTTAAACCTTTTAAAAACCCTTAATTCTTTAAATAAAAAGTTAAATATCTTTATTTAATTAAAATAAAAAAGTATAAGCTTTAAAAAGATAAATTAAAGAAATTTTTCTTTAAAAGCCAAATAAAATATTAATTATTCTTTAAAATAAAAATACAAGTTAAATTACATGTTATTTTAAAAAATAATTGATTTAGAAAGAGTTTTTTATATAAATTTTCTAAGAATTTTCTAAATAAAAAAATAATGAAAATTATATAATTAAATGAAAAAAAGTAATAAAGAAATCCTTAAAAAAATAAATAAGGAACAATGAATTTTTAAATTGGAAAAATAAGTAAAAAATAAAAGAAAAAATAAGTCAAAAATTGGTCAAAAAAATTAACAATCTAAAAGAAAAAATAAAAAATGGAATAAAATTAATAAACAAAATTGAAAAAACCATTAAATCTTATGACCAATCAAATAAGTTCCAGTGGTTTCATCAATATGGACTTTAATGAATTCTCCTAATTCGACATCCTGAACCACTACAGGAATATAGGAATCTGTTTTTGCAATGAATCCGCCTTTAGATCCTTTACCAACCACCAATGCATTCAATTCCTTATCTTTCAATATCTTATTTTCCTCTTCAATGATTCCGAATTTAATGTCAGACAAATATTTAGATCTTCTTTTCATATCCTCAAAAGGAATGCTTTTAAGATTGGAAGATGCAGCACCTTCTCTATGCTGATATTTTGATAAGTGAATCAAATTGAATTTGATTTCTTCAATCAAATCTGCAGTCATCATAAAGTCTTCTTCAGTTTCTGTAGGATATCCGATGATTATATCGGTAGCTAAAGTAAGGTCTGGAATTTCCTCTTTGAACCTATAGACAATTTTCTTATAATCCTCAACAGTGTGATTTCTTTTCATATGCTTTAAAACTGCATCACTACCTGATTGAATAGGCAAATGAATGAAATTGTATACCTTTTCCATCTTGAATGCATCAATCAAATCTTCAAGGTCTCCACCTATGTTCTTAGGATGCATCATTCCAACACGTACCTTGAAGTCCCCATCCAAACTGGCAACTTCTCTAATCAAATCTGCAAGCTTTTCACCGGTATCCTTACCAAATGCAGAGGTATCTTGAGCAGTAAGTTCAATCTCCACACAGCCATCTTCAATAGCTTGCTTTGCTTCAGCAACGATGTCCTTAATAGGATAACTGTTTAAATGACCTCTTGCAAAACGTGTGCAGCAATAGGTACAGGCACCTAAACAGCCTTCACATATTTGGATAACATGAACACATGGGTCTTGACGTATTTTAGGAACACAAACCTTAGGCTCATCTGAAAAACCGAACTCTCGGGAAACCTCTCCTGCAATGGCAGACTTAACCACATCTGCAGTTTTATTCAGTTGATGAGGTCCAATCCAGGAACAGTTTGGTCCAATGTCCTCAAGTTTTTTAGGATCCACTTCAACCATACATCCTGCAACAATGATTTCCTTATCAGGAACCTCAGTTTGAAGGTTTTTGATTCTGTTGATTACCTTACTTTCAGTAGGCAATTTTACATAACATGTGTTGACAATGATGGCATCGGCCTCTTCCTGACTGTCAACTATTTCAATAGCATTCGCATTTAAGATACCTGCCATAATATCAGAATCTGCCTGATTGAATGTACATCCATAAGTTTCTATAAATACTTTCATATTATCCTCAATATATCTTTAATTTTCATATTCTCAATTCCTAAATAGGATTTAGATTTATTAACCATTAAGGCTTTTTGTTTAAAGGTTTAGCCTGAACAATATATTTGGTTAAATCCGCATAATGGGCGAGGATTATACGGATTATGTTAATTGTTTAGCCTGAACAATATATTTGGTTAAATCATAATCATAATGATTGAACTTTACCGGTTTAGCATAAACCCTTTTGATAACCTTTGCCTTTGCATAACCTTTAGTGGTTTTTCTCTCTTCGGTTTTGATTACATGAACTCTTGCCACGTATTTGTCGATTTTAAGAATGTCATCCACTGCAATCTTAAAGTCACGTTCTGTTTCACATTTGAAAGAAGCGACTTTTCCATGCAAGTCAATTGAAACTCCGAAACGTGCAGGAATCTCTTCTGATGATGCCCAAATAGTTCTTACATCACGAGCTATAACTTTCTTAACTCTTTTTTCATCATCAAGTTCCAAAGAAGTAATTTTAACCTTTCCAAGTTCTGATATTAAGAAATCCCCAACAGCCAACTCTTCATCAGGGAATAAGTCAATGATTGTTTTATGAGTATCTTCATGTTCACTAATGATTAACCTATATGGTTTAGGATTGTCTTGGGTGACTCTTTCCTTATAAACAGATCCGCATTCATCACATTTCAAAAGGAATTCTCTGATTTCCTTTGATTTGGCATTGATAATCTTATTCTTTAAAATGACTGCTTCATCAGAACCACAAACTGGACAAACCATATTTTCACCTCACATTTTTTATAGAATAACATAACTACGAATAATTCAAATTGAAAACTCAATAAAAGTAATAAATTAAAACATAAGAACATTAATTTTTCTCATGAAAAACTAAAAAAATAATTAAAAATAGCTATGTTATTAATTTAAATTAATAAATTTAATTGATTATTATAATATTATAGATTAAGTTAATTATAAACTTATGTATTGATTTTAAAAAACTTATCCAAAAATTAAGAGAATATATTATACATCTTATGATAAGCCCAATATCTAATATCAAAATAAAAGAAAAAACATATTTCAAATGATGGCATTTAAAATAAAAGTTTGATTAATTTAACGAATAGTTTACCATAAAAACACCGCGTTAAATAATCAAGCTATCAATTTAATTAAACTTATTCCTTTTCTGCCAAATAATGTTTAACTAGACCACCATCAGACAATATATTTATCATGAATTCTTTAAAAGCTTGAAATTTAACTTCAATATTTTTGGTCTCATTGACGATGATTCCCTTTTCCAAATCAAAAGAAAGAACATCACCATCATCTGCTTCAATATCTGCAACAACTACAGGCAAACCAATATTTATTGCATTCCTATAGAAGATACGTGCAAATGATTTTGCAACAATAGCTTCAACACCTGCAGCCTTGATTGCTACTGGAGCCTGTTCCCTTGAAGATCCGCAACCAAAGTTTTCACCTGCAAGTATGATGTCACCTTGCTTTACGTTTTTGGTGAAGTCCGCCCTTTCTCCTTCAAGAACATGAAGCGCCAAATCCTTTGGATTGAATGTTCTTAAATATCTTCCTGGAATGATAACATCAGTATCAATGTTATCTCCAAAATTCCAAACTTTTCCTCTAATTCCAGCCATAGTATTCACTACATATACAAATATTTAAAAAAAAAAATTATGGAATTCAATTCCATAACAAACAATAAAGTATTCTAACTAATTCCAATTCTTTCATTGAACTTATTTTTCAATTACATAACCATGGTTTTGAGCTTTGGTTACTTTTACACGGTCTTTACCTACCAATTCCTCTGCTGCTTTTACAACATCTTTATTGTTGTCATCAAATACAGTGTATAAAGTAGGGCCAAAGGAACTGATACCAGTACCATAAGCTCCTGCATCATCAAGAGCTTGCATATTAGGTAAGTAATGTGGGTCTAAACTGTGTTCAAGTTTATTGAACCCGACTTTTTGAAGTTCTTTAATTGCCCAACCAAAGTTAACAATGTCTTTTTCAAGCAAGAATGGAATCAAATTCATCAAAATCAAATGAGAAACCTGTTCCACTTCAGTTTTTGGAAGAGGACAGTAAGTTTGGAATACATTCACTTCCTGTTGATCATGCATGGTCTCTTCCACTTCAGGCATTGCAAGCAAAATATCCCATTCTTCAGGGAACTCATATCTTGCGATTAATGTAGCAGGTTTTGCTTTAGATGCGGATGAAGGTAAAAATCCAGGCTTTTCTTCTAAACTATGGCCTCCATCAACAATGAATCCACCTAAATCATGAGCAAAAGTACCTATACCTGAGGTTCCGCCTCTTTCAACCATAGCACTTAAGTCTCTACTTGAGTATTCAAGCCCTGCAGTTGCAGTCATTAAATGAGCAGTACAAACTGAGATTTGAGTTCCAGAACCTAAACCAGAGTGTGCTGGATAAGCTTCTAAAACTTTAAAATGGAATCCTAATTCAATATCACAGAGTTCTGCAATTTTTTTAGCAGCTTTTGGAATTTTATCTTGACATTCTTCTATTGAATCTTGTCTAATTCCATCAGAAAATTCTAAGGTATATCCTTTTTCATTAGTTTCTTCACTTTCTAATACAAATTGTGGATCGCTAAGTGCTAGACCTATACCACCATCAATCCTCTTATAAGACCCATTCATATCAATAAGAGACATATGTAATCTTGAAGGTGCTTTAATAATCATTTTTTCACGACCATTTAACTAATTCAATAATTGAATTGGATAAAAAACTTCTTCTTCCTCCTTCAATCCAATTATCAAATCTAATAATTATAACTATTTAAACAATATTTAACAAACAGAAATAAGTTCACTATCTTAAATATTCAATATTAATATATAAATTTTATTATATATATTTATTGAAAAATCTTAGAATTAATTGAAAATAATTAGAAAACTTATAGAAAAAATTAGAGAAATTATGTAAAAAAAAATAGAAAAAATAATAAAAAAAGTACTAATAATTAAAAAAAAAAGTACCAATAATTAAAAAAAAATAGAAAAAATAAGGTAAAAAATAGAAAAAAATGTAAAAAAATAAAAAAAGGACTAATAAAATTATTTATTCATCCTCTTCTTCTTTTCCAGTCTTATCATTAAATTCAGTCATTTTCTGATTTAATGGAACGGAAAATTCATCTTCAATTCCTTGTCTGTAGATAGAGTTCATTGTACAGAATGGAATAACTCTTCCATCAGGAACTGCATAATGGATAACGCAGTCTTTTACTCTATCTGTATCAAAGTTAAATGGATCCATGAAATGCATACAGGATACGAGCAATGAATTAACGTGGAATTCACCTAATGCATCATAGGATTGACTTCTAAAGATATCCAATAAAATCTTTTTCATATCTAAACCAGATGGAGCTTCATCTTCATTGATGATTTTAGGAAGGTTTTTAGCAGCACTTGCTAAAACTCTGGATTTGATAGCGAAACCACCATCTTCCAATCTGTCTGTGTATTTGTTAAGGAATGATAAAAATTTATCAACATCAATGAAACGGGTGATAGGTATGATCTTATCCCCATCCATAAAGATATAAGTAGCTGAACCACAGTGTTGGTGACAGTTTAAGATTACTGGAGGTTCTTCGTGTCTTAATGCTCCAATAAAACTGGATACAGGTTGAACGGATGTTGCAGAATAGAAATCATCTTTTGCAATTTGACCGTCAGTCTGTTCATCAACCAATTTTAAAAAGTCAGGGATTGTGATTCTTTGCTCTTCCACTTGGTCAGATGGAGTTCTTCCAGAAAATGATACTGGCTGGAAGTTTACACCATGAACGATATCGATGTTTTCAATAGCAAATCTGATGATATCACCAATTTGTTGGTCATTTACACCTTTTACAACGGTAGGTACGATTACAACACCAAGTCCTGCTTCTCTACATTTTTCAATAGCTTCCAATTTTACATTTAAGAGATTTTTATTTCTTGCTATAAGATAAGGTTCTTCAGTAACACCATCAAATTGCAAGTAAACAGTGTTTAATCCTGCATCTTTCAATTCTTGAGCATAACCTTCTTTCTTAGCAATTCTAATACCGTTGGTTGCTATTTGAGTATGTGAAAATCCTTCTTCCCTTGCCATTCTGATTAAATCTGGCAAATCTTTTCTTACGGTAGGTTCACCTCCAGCATATTGAATAGCTGGAGCAGGAATAGGCTTTTCATTTCTTAAGTTCTTAAGCATTTGACGAATTTCATCTTGAGTAGGTTCAAATAATTTTTTAGAAGTTGCTGCATTAGCAAAACAGATAGGACATTTCAAATTACATCTGTTTGTAACATCAATTAATCCTAAAACAGTATATGATTCATGCTCAGAACAAATACCGCAGTTTTGCGGACATTTTGCAACCTTATTCACCATAGGATTTTCCAAATCTTGAGTAATAGAGTCAATTTGATCGACTCTGTCATATAAATCTGCATCACTCCAATAAGTATTATTGAATTCTCCATGTTCTGGACATTCCTTTTTAATCCAGACTTTTCCATCCTCTTCATAAACCTCCGCTTCTAAAGGTTTAAGACAGATTGAACATAAGCTAGTTGTATTTTTAATATGCACACTCTCACCACAATAATCTTTATATTTAATGATTTTTGATAATTTATTTTTAATAAGATTTAATATAAATTAAATTGATTCAATAAAAGAAATTGATTTAGAAAAAATTCTAATTTCAATATCTATCAAATGAAAATTAACAATTCAAATCAATAATAATTTAGTTTATAAAAACATTATATAACATAATATACTTAATATATCTTTTATTGTATATAAAGTTATGATTATGAAAAAAATTTAGAATATATTAAGTAATAGAAAGAAGATAAATAGTATTAAATTATGTTTAGGTGCAAAATATGAAATTAAGTGAGTGGATTAAATTAAACAACATCCCAAACAATAGAATTTTAACAATACTCGAAGAATATGAAAATATTGAACCGATAAGCTTCAACGATCCTGAAGATGTTAAGGCAGAAGTTGAAGAACACGGCTTAAGATGGGTAGCCAACAGATATGGCGTCAGTGAAAAAGAGCTTAAGGAATACGGTTGGAGATTTAGAAAACGAGACGATAAAGGTAAAAAAAGAGAAGAAACTCCAATCATAAAAACAGATGAACAAAAACCCTTGGTAGATATTTTTGATGACTAAACAAACTTTTCATAAAGTTTGCATTAGTACCAAACATCCTTGATTCCAAGCAAATAAGCAATAGAGTTAGCACCTAAATGTAAAATAAGTGAAAGCAATATGATAATGACAAATAGGCTCCAACTGATTCTAACTACCAATAAAGCAAATACAAGTGCACCTATAACAAAATCTAATTGGTCCATAAATGGAGCTGCTTGTCCACTTTGAAGACTCATTCTTCTTTTAATGAAACTTCCGACCAAATCACCAAACAATGCACCAAAAGCCATAAGAAATCCTAAAATCAAACCGCCAAATACACTGCCATAAACATGAAAATCCACTACTCCACCAGTTAATGCACTTAAATCTCCAAAGTATGTGCCGATTATTCCTAAAACTACACCAACACATGTTCCAAGGATGGTTCCACTAAAGAAACCTTTCCATGTTACCCCATTACCGATAAGCCTATGCCCATCGATAAATTCTCTTCCACCATCAATTGGTTTTCCTCCACCAAATGCAAGGCCACTGAGGTTAGAAACATATGC
>CAJOMK010000057.1 GCA_905235495.1 uncultured Methanobrevibacter sp. | reverse complement strand
AGAGTATCCTTATCTTTATATTCATATAAGGCAGAGATTGCTTTGGCAAGGTCTATTGAACTGCCCCCTCCAATTGCAATTATCAAATCAGGTTTTTCAATTTCAGTTAAGACCTTATCTATAAGATGGATGTCTGGGTTAGCAATGCTTTCATCAAATATTTCACAATTGCTTAATTCATCGATATTTAAGTTTAAATGACTAATTAGTCTTTTAGATGCTATCAATAACAATTTTTCATTATTAAAACTAGTTAATCGATTTTTAAATTCTTTTAAATCATATTCAAAAAATTTAATTGGAACATTAAAAACCCAATCCATTCTATTCACCTATTTGGATTATTTTTGTAATTTTTTCATAAAACTATTTTTATTTTCGATAGGGCTGGTGGTTGGTCTACCTAAGTCCTTACGAGATTCAATGCTTACATTAATATTTAAAAATACCGGTCCTTTATCATTAAGGAATTTTGGTAAAACTTCATTCAATTCATCAATATTTGAAGCATTATAAACATTATTGTATTTGCAAGCTGAAAATACATTTGATATGCATATATCAGACATTACAGTTGGTAATCCTCCCACACTTTCATGTGCAGAGTTATTGAACATTATGTGATAAAAGTTTTCAGGATTCTTGGATCCTATTGTGCTGATTGCACCCATGTGCATCAATACTGATCCGTCTCCATCAAAACAAATGATTTTTCTTTCTTTATTGTTCAAGGCAATTCCTAAAGCAATGCTTGAGGAATGTCCCATTGATCCTACAGTTAAAAAGTCATTTTCATGACCTTGATTCTTAGTTTCCCTATATTCAAACAGTTCTCTTGAAGTTTTTCCTGTAGTGGAAACTATGATGTCTTCTTCAGATAAGCAATCAACAACCTTTTGGATTGCTTCCTCACGAGATAGGGCATTTTCATTGGATTTTTCTATTTTATAATCCTCAAAAGAAGATTTTGATACAACGATTGCAACGCTAGCGCCTAATTTTAGTTTTTCTAAAAAGTCATTTTCAAATATGTCTTTTATGTCCTCTAAATCCGTTTCCTTATTGATTACAATATAATCAATGTCTAAAATTTCCAATAAGTCTAATGTGATTTCCCCTTGTTTAGCATGTTGGGGCTCATCGTGAACGCCAGGTTGGCCTCTCCAACCGATTATATAAACGATAGGGATTGAATAGACTTTTTCATGTGTTAATGAGCATATTGGATTAACTGTATTTCCCAATCCAGAGTTCTGAAGATATACGAGAGGAACTTTAGATGTGGATAAATGATATCCTGAAGCGATTCCAACTGCATTTCCTTCATTTGCAGCTATTGTGTTGTTGCAGTTCTCTTCTATATAATCACAAAATGGACTTAATTGTGAATCTGGAACTCCACAAAAGAAATCAATTCCTAATAAATTTAAATATTCAACAAAATCCTTAACATTAATCATTCAACCACCAAAATTCAAATAATTTCAAGTATTTTAGCATTTATATTATTTTTAATATTTATTTGTCTGGAATTAAATTTAATATTTCCTTAATTGACATACAGTTTTCATCTACTTCTTTGCATCTTTCATTTTCTAAAATCTTGTTGGCTGTATTAAGCATAGCCGGATAGGAGCTTCTGATTAAATGATTTGCATAAATGACAATATTTACTCCTTTTTCTATTAATTCCTCTTCATAAACTTGATTAAATGATGTTGGAACTACAACCAAAGGAATATCTGGAGTAAATTTCCTGAACTTTTCACAGAATTCAAAGATTTCATCAGGTTCTTTTTCTCTGCTGTGGATCATAATGCCGTCTGCACCAGCATTGATATATGCCTTTGCCCTTTTGATTGCATCATCCATGCCTTGTTTCAATATCAGACTTTCTATACGTGCAATAATCATGAATTCATCTGTTTTAAGTGATTTTTTACCTGCACTGATCTTTTCACAGAAGTTTTCTATGCTGTCCTGAGTCTGCTCTACTTCAGTTCCAAGCAATGAGTTTTTCTTTAGGCCTATCTTATCTTCAATTATTATTGCTGATATTCCGAGCCTTTCAATTGTTTTTATGTTGAAGACAAAGTGTTCTACAAGCCCTCCAGTATCTCCATCGAGTATAATTGGCTTGGATGTTACTTCCATTATCTCATTGATTGTATTAATACGTGAAGTCATGTCTACAAGCTCAATGTCAGGTTTTCCCTTTGCAGTGCTGTCTGTGAGACTGCTAACCCAAATGGCATCAAATCTGTTTACCTTTTCATCCTTGCTTACTTTTGCGTTTTCCACAACAAGTGCAGATAATCCATTATGTGCTTCAATAGTTCTTACAATTGGCTTAAGGGAAATGAGTTTTCTCAATTTTCCACGTCTTGCATCTGGAATGGAAGATGCTGATTTAACTACCTCATTAAGTTTATCTATACTCACATCTTGTGTAAATGGAATTTCAATCAATTCCCCATCCCATTCCTTAAGGGTTTCAATAACATTCTGTCTAATCTTGCTTTGCACTCCATCTTTCCAATCATCGCCATGAAATACATAGTCCGGTTTGTATTTTCTAAGATTATCAGTGTAATCAAGACTTTCCTGTGCTACAACTTTCTTTACTCCTTGAATATTCTCAAGAATAAATAATCTCTGCTTAAAATCAAGAACAGGAAGTCTTTTATAGGTGGCAATGGCTTCATCAGTTAGAACACCTACAATAAGGTCACCATATTCTGAAGCTTTTTTAATTAGATTAATGTGTCCATGATGCAAAATATCTGCACTAATTGCTATGTAAACGGTTTTCATAATCATTCATCCATAAGTTTTTTAGCTTTCTGCAAGTCCTCTTTAGTGTCTACTTCCATACATAAGGAACCTTTCAAATCCAATCCTTTCAATTTTAATATGTTTTCTTTCAATAATTCGTTTAATGCATTTTCTGCATAAACATTGTCCTTATCATTTTTACAGAATTCACGAATCCTTTCTTTCCATATTTTCCAGAAGTCATTGCTTAACTTATAAAATGCCTGGCATTCGAGGGCATCATCTTCAAAATAGTCCACACCAATATATTTCACAAGGCCATTTGCCACTTTTGCCTTGAAGTCATCTTTAGGAAGAGGGACAGTTGAATCTACAACAACTGATGGAAAATCACTATTTATTACCTTTTCAGCTGTTTGGTAAGTGAACACTAAATCTCCATGAAGTAAAATCAAATCATCATCAAAATCTTCTATCAAGTCCAATGATTTGATGTAATTGGTCTTATCGTAAATGGGATTATTAACAAATCTAAAATTTATGTTTGGAAAATTTTCTAATGCATAGGATTCTAAAACATCAGACAAATATCCTGTTGTTATGATATATTCATCTATATCAAATTTTGATAGAATATTAATGGCATTTGAAAATATTGTTTGATTATCTTTGATTTCAACTAAAGACTTAGGATTGCTTTTAGTCAAATCTTCCAAACGTGTTCCCATTCCTGAATTTAAAATAATTGCTTTCATAGTTTCACTTTGTCTAAAAAAGTAAAAATGTATTTAATCTGGCTTCTTTTTAGTAATATATTAATATAAATTATTATTTATAATTATCTTAATGTTTTTTATTATTTTTTTATAGTTATCCCAATGTTTTTATTATTTTTTTATAGTTATCCCAATGTTTTTATTATTTTTTTAAATTTTCTTAATGTTTTTTATTATTTTTTTTATAGTTATCTCAATGTTTTAATATTTTTTTATAGTTTTTTTTTAATTTTTACCATAATATTTTTTATAAAATTTCTTTTATGTTTATCGAACTTCGAATGCTTCGAATAAATTTTAAAAAATCAGAATCTTATGATTAATTTTAATAAGTAATATTAATAAATATAATACTAATCATATTTGAAAATAACAGGTGATTTTTTGTCTTTTATGACTAACTTGAAACAAAAATTTTTAAACAAAAGCGGTTCATACAATCATTATAAGAATGAATCAATTACCATGTCAAAGGATTTGAAAAAGGAGATTAAATCCTTAAAAAAAGATGTAAAACAATCAAAAAAGGATATTAAAAAATTAAAGTCAGAAAATAAGGAAAATAAAAAGATAATAGAGTCATATAATAGTTTATTCAATGTAATCTTCTTGGATTATGATTTAGAGGCAAAAGGGACATTAAAGAATACACACTTGCTTTGTACGGAATTGTTGAACTTAGTTGACAATGTCTGCAAGAAACATGGTTTTGTATATTGGTTGGATTATGGAACCCTTTTAGGTGCTGTACGTCATAATGGGTTTATTCCATGGGATGATGATTTGGACCTTGGAATGATGAGAAAAGACTTTGATAAGTTTTATGATGTTTTCCTTGAAGAGCTTAAAATGAATAATCTGGAGGATTGCATCGACTACACCATTGATTCCAATCCAAGAGACAATCTTGTTTTGCCATTCATTAAAATAAATGTCGTAACTCCAAATAAGGATATTCTTGCAGGTTTGGACATTTTCCCTTATGACTATACAAACAACAAGGAGATCATTACACAGGATTATGTCAGCATAGTTCGCAGAGACTTCCAAAATGATATTTATGATGCAATTGTCGAAAAGGGAAATACCACTAAAGAAGATAAAAAGGAATTCTTGAAGAAGGTTTATGACAAATTAGATCTTTTATATGATGATGGGGATTATGTTTTCCCAGGTGTAGAGCATGGTAGGGGAAAATGGTCTCCTTATGATGTTTCCATTTATGAAAAAGAGGTGTTTTTCCCACTTAACAGAGTTGAATTCAGAGGTAAGAAGTATCCATGTCCTAATGATTGGGATGCTTATTTAAAGGACACTTATGTGGAATATATAGTTTTGCCTAAGACAATATTCACTCATAATAGGATAAATGATTTAAGAGAGATTAAAGAAATAGATAATTATTATAATAAGTATATTGAACTAATAAAAAATATAAATCAAATATTTAACGAGGAATAATGATTTGGCATATTAATGCTTAAGATTTATTCATCGACTTTAAGATGATTTTTTAAAAGAGTGATTCAATGATTTTAATTACTGGCGGGGCTGGATATATAGGTTCCCATATAAACAAATTGCTTAATAATTCAGGTTATGAAACAATAGTCTTGGATAACCTATCCAAAGGACATAAATCTGCTGTAAAATGGGGACAGTTTGTTAATGCAGATTTAGAAGATACCGAAAAGATTAAAGAGATTTTCCAAGAAAATGAGATTGAAGCGGTAATGCATTTTGCTGCTTTTTCTTCTGTAGCAGAAAGTGTTGAAGAGCCTGAGAAATATTTTAAGAACAATTTTGAAAACACTTTGAATCTCCTTCAGATCATGAAGGAATTCAGAGTAATGAAATTCATCTTCTCATCAACTGCTGCTTTATATGGAATTCCAAAATCCATTCTAATAAATGAAGAGCATGAATTGAAACCGATCAACCCTTATGGGGAATCAAAGCTTATGGTTGAGAACCTATTGAAGGATGAATCTGATTTCGGTGAGTTGAAGTATGTTTCCCTGAGATACTTTAATGCTGCAGGTGCAGATTTGGATTGTGAAATAGGTGAAGACCATAATCCAGAATCTCATTTGATTCCATTGGTTTTGGATGCAGCTATTGGAAGAAGAGACAGCATTTCTATCTTTGGTGATGACTATAACACTCCTGATGGAACATGTGTAAGGGATTATATTCATGTTAATGATTTAGCTGATGCTCACTTGAAGGCATTGCAATATTTGGAAGAGCCATTTAATGACAGCAATATTTTTAATTTAGGAAATGGCAGTGGATTTTCTGTTAAGGAAGTGATTGATTCTTGTAAGAAGGTTACTGGTGTTGATTTTGAGGTTAAGATTGAAGGAAGACGTCCTGGTGATCCAGATATTTTAATCGCAGATTCCAAAAAGGCAGAAGAGATTTTGAAATGGAAACCAGAAATAACTGAATTGGAAGATATAGTTGACTCTGCATGGAAATGGCATAAAAAGATTCACAGTTAATTATTTTTATTTTTGTAATTATATTGTCATTTAGATGACTTTAGAAATGGAGGTCTTAGAATGGATAATGAATTTAGAGAAAGGGATTATGGCTTTAATGATTATGGAAATGATTTCTCAAATGAATCAATGGATGATTTTAAACTAGTTGATATTAGGATTATCTTAACTAATTTAGATTATTTGGAGTTTATTTCTAAAGCGGTAATCAATTTTGATTTGTCCAATTTCAATGTAAACATTTCTTCCATCATTCCAACAATGGATATTGGAATAGCTAAAAATACGATTGTTGGAGCGGATTTGGTATTAGTTGCTGCCGAATCCAATGCAGAAGGTCATAAATTATATCAAAGTTTTAAAAAGGCTTTGAAAAATGATTTGAATCTCATTGAATATCTAAAGCTGCCTTCACTTGAGGAATTGAATGATTATGAATATGATTATAATGATGAAAATATCTTTGAGGATGAAATAGCAAATTCCATTATCCGTGGGGGATTATACAGCATTTCCAACTTATCATCAATAAACAATTCAAAAAGGAAATATATGGAAGTGAAGAAGAATTTCGAAGAGGAGTCCATAAAGCATGAAAAGACAAGCAAGGAAAATGATCTTTTAATCAAGGAATCCAAAGCTGCAAGGGAAAGAAACGAAAAATTAGTTGGAGAGGTTAAAATCCTTCAAAGAGAATTGGATAAGCTCAAATCTGATTATTTTGATTTGAAATCAAGATTTGAAGGTATTCACAGCAAGAATTCTCTTGAAGTATATTCTCTAAATGATTTATGGTATGATCTATTCAATGAATATCTCTCTCAAGATGTCTATAAGTTCATTTTGATAAGTACTGATAATTTCAGACCTAAAAACCTGATGATAGGTCAAGGAGCTATTTGTGCAGAATCAAAAGAGGATGCTTTAGATTGGCTTAAAATCATCAAAACAGCTTTTATATTGGCTGATACAAATAAGCAGGACTTGGATTATAATAATTTCAAAAGCAACTTTAAGTTTGAGGACATTGAAGAGTTTGGTGTAAGTGGTTCAACAAATGATTCTATTAATTCCACCAATGATTCCCTGTTTGAAGATTTCCCAAGCTTTGGAATAAATGATTCTTATAGCGCTGATTCAAGTTCAGAAGATTCAATTTTCAAGAGTGAAGATAATTTAGTTGATTCGTCAGATGACGGTTTCATCTATAATGAAAGATTTGAAGGCCATAACGAAGATTCCAAAAGCCTTGATGATATTTTCAAAGAGATAAATGTCAAGGAAAATGAGGAAAGCATTAATGTCTTCAATTTAAAGTCTCTTAAATCAATAGAAGATGATGAAGAGGAAGAGGATTCTCTTGATGATGAGATTAATCGTTATATTGAAGATGATGATGAAGACTATGATTATGAGGATGAAGATTCTGAAGAGGAATCTGAGGATTATTTTCCATTTTCAAACTTTTGGAGCTAATTGCTCCTAATTTTTTATATTTTTAACCATTCTTTTTTCTTATTTTTTAAATAATTCCCATAAATTTCTTAATTTTTTAACTTTTTTTTAAAATATCCTTAAAATTTTCATAATATTTTTAACTTGTCTAACTTAATTTTTTTTACATCTCATTTTAAATTTTTTACTAAAAAGATTATTATAAATATTAGAAAAATTATAAATATTTATGTATTATTATTTTTAACTTAATTGTTTTATTTAAGTTAATT
>CAJOMK010000056.1 GCA_905235495.1 uncultured Methanobrevibacter sp. | reverse complement strand
TTTTAGGAAAGAGAATTCCTCGTATTGTAGAACCTTTTGTATTTTGGGGACTGGTTACTGGTGCAATTGCTGTAATCATATCATACTATTTTGGATATATGTTTATTCGAGCATTTGACATCAATTCAATATTGCACTTTTTCTATGGTGTTTTCATGTCAACAGCTCCAGGATTTTCACCTTATTGGTTCTTTTGGATGATATTGGGAACCTATCTGATTATGCCTATTTTCAATAAGTGGCTATTGCACTCTGAATTGGAAGAGGCAGAATATTTCTTGGTATTCTGGTTGATAACTGCTTTATTTGACTTTACATTGAATATTGATTTTCCAATAAAATTGAATTATTTTGCCAGTCCAATAGGTTTGGTTGTAGCAGGATATTATTTGAGACATACAAAAAGAGAGATATTGAACAATCCTTATTTCGCTTTGGCATTGACTCTTCTTTCTGCAATTTTGATAATGGTAATAGTTACCTATTTCTCCACTCCAACTAAATTCCATACAATCAATAGGTATTCATTGCCTATAACCCTTGAAGTGATTGGAGTGTTCCTATTATTCAAAAACTTCAACAAGTTTGGATTGAATTTAGGTTTTATCAAAAATGAGAACAGTTTATTTAGAAGATTCACTTCATTGGTTGCAAAGTACAGCTATGGAATTTATTTGATTCAAGGTCTGTTCCTATGCATTTATCTTAAGATATTGCCTTGCTGGGAATATTTCAGTTATTGGATTATATTCTTCCTTTTGGTTGTATTCAGCTCAATGATTACTATGTATCTATTAAGCAAAGTCAAATATGTAAATAGGTTTATAGGGGCTAAATAAGCTTATTTTTAAGTTTTCAATTGATAATGCTTATTTTTTTAATCATTTAATTTCTATTTTTTTTATTTAATTTCTTTTATATATTAAAAAATACATATATACACTTATGAATACGAACAGATTTGAAACATTTTTTGATGCAATTTTAGCGATTATCATAACTGTGTTAGTATTGAAATTAGTGCAGCCTGTATCTCCAACATTGGATGCAGTTTTAGTATTGAATGCTAGATTCATTACATATGCAATCTGTTTTTTGGCAATTTTCATTATTTGGTATGATAATCATAACTTGTTTCAGGTCGTTGATGAGATTGACAACAGGGTTTTGGTAATTTATGCTCTTATGATGTTTGTCGTTTCCCTTTTGCCTTATTTTTCAACTTGGGTGGCATTGGAGATAAATTCCATTGCAGCTGAAACAATGTTTGGACTTGAGTTTTTAGCAATAAATATTTTATATATCCTATCCATCTATGCAGTCTATAGGGCAAATCCGTATAACTGTGGATTATCCCAATCAAACTTCAGAAGTCTTTATAAGTACATTCCAATAGCACTTTCCCTCTTGGGATTCATAATTACTTATACAGTATATGTGCCTGGGATTTATTATTGCATTTTGCTTTCTTTAATCTGTTGGCTTTTTTTCGCAAGGCTTCGAAGACCTGACAATGGAAGCACTGAAAGGTTTGAGGCATTCATTGATGCAATTATTGCTATCATAATCACAATCATTGTGCTTGAGATTCCAATGGTGGCAAATGGATTTTGGGAGGCATTCTTTGACATAAAATTTGAGTTTATAGTCTATGCAGTAAGTTTCTTAGTCTGCTTTAACTTCTGGAATTATAACAATAATTTATTCAATATTGTAAATAAGGTGAATTCTAAGGTGATCTGGTCAATTGGGGCGGCGTTGTTCTTCTTATCATTGATTCCATATTTAACCACATTTGTTGGTTTGAATCCGGATTCATTCCTTCCTTGCTTTTTATATGGTTTGGATTTCATTATTGTAGATATTTTGGCAATCTTCACTACAGCTGCCTTAAAAGATTCAGATAAGGCAAATATTGCTCTTCAAGTTGCATTGCAGGATAACAAGCCATATATAGCAACAATTGTACTGGTTTTAATTGGTATGGTGATTGGTTATTTTGCTTATCCATTAGCTATTGTAATTGCTTGTTTGGCTTCAATAATTTCTTTGTGGGGATTGACTTATTTGAGACAGCATTGATTTAAATTTATTCTTTCCCAAATTTATTTTTCCCTATGCTCTTTTATAAAATTCTCATTAATTCAATTAAAATATTTAATGTACTTCTTTTAAATCATAATTATTATATATTATATTAAATAAAAATAGTAATGTATATTAATAACTTAAGAACTGTTTTGGTTTAAAGTTATTTGATTGTATTTAGTTTGATGAATAATTTAATTATTTTATATTAGCTATTAATTCAGTAATTAATTATTGTAACAATTAGTTATTAATAATATAATTATTTTTTAATAGTTAATTGCTATAATAGTTAATTATATTCTTATTTTATGAATTAAAGCTAAATATGCACTGCTATTAACTGAGGTGAGTTAATAGTAATTTAATCAGAGGTGTTTTAAGATGAAAACTACTGTTAGTGTAATCAAAGCTGATATTGGAAGTGTTTCTGGACACTGTGTATCTCATCCTGCATTAATGGAAAAATGTGATGAAGTATTATCTGGTGCTTTAGAAACTGGTATTCTTGAAGATTATTATATAACCCGTTGTGGTGACGACATTGATTTAATCATGACTCACAGAAACGGTGAATTAAACGAAGAAGTTCATAAAACTGCATATGATACTTTCCTTCAAGCAACTGAAATTGCAAGAGACTTAAAATTATACGGTGCAGGTCAAGACTTATTAACTGACACCTTCTCTGGAAACATAAAAGGTATGGGTCCAGGTTGTGCAGAAATGGAATTTGAAGAAAGAGGAAGTGACCCTGTAATTGTTTACTGTATGGACAAAACCGAACCAGGTGCATTCAACTTACCTATTTTCAGAATCTTCGCAGATCCATTCAACACTGCAGGTCTTGTAATCGACCCAAGTTTACACGATGGATTCAGTTTTGAAGTATTTGATGTAATGGAACACAAAAAAGTTATCTTAGACTGTCCTGAAGAAATGTACGACTTACTTGCTTTAATCGGTTCCACCGGTAGATACGTAATCAAAAGAGTATTCAAGAAAAACGGTGAAATCGCAGCTTCAGTAAGTACTGACAAATTAAACATGTTAGCTGGTGAATACGTAGGTAAAGACGACCCTGTAGCTATTGTAAGAGCTCAATCCGGTTTCCCAGCAAACGGTGAATGTGTAGAACCATTTGCATTCCCACATATGGTAAGTGGGTGGATGAGAGGATCTCACAATGGTCCTATGATGCCAACCAGTCAAGAAGAATCTAACCCAATCAGATTCGACGGACCTCCTAGAGTTGTAGGTTTAGGTTTCCAAGTAACTGATGCTAAATTGATTGGGCCTGTTGACTTATTCGATGATCCTGCATTTGATGAAACCAGAAGACAATCTGCAAACATTGCTTCCTACATCAGAAGACACGGTCCATTCGAACCACACAGATTACCATCTGAAGAAATGGAATACACTTCATTACCTGGTGTAATGGCAAAATTAGAACTTAGATTCGAAGACATGGATGACTAAACAAGTTTTGAGCCTATGGCTCAAAGCATGACCAAAATATTTTCAAAAATGGTTTTCAAACCATTTTTACTTTTTTTTATTTATTTTTTATTAGTTTTATTTCATTGAAACAAATTTTCATTTTAATAATTTTTTAAAAAAGCATTTTTAATTTAATGATGATTTTACTCTTTTTCTAAAAACATAGCCATTTCTCGTGTTTCATTTCCATAAATGTCGGTGTTTTCCTTATAACAAAAATATTTGAATCCCAATTTTTCTAAAACTCTTTTTGATTGATGGTTTTCATATCTACAGCTGGCATGGATTTTCTCGACTTTCAAATCTTCAAAAGCATGCTTTAAAAGTTCTTCAGCTGCTTCAACAACTAATCCTTGCCCCCAATATTCTTCACCAATCCAATATCCTAATTCAACTCCATCTTCACTCCAGAAATGATTGGTGTAGGGATAGAACAAAAGACCTATAGCTCCTATTGCATTATCATCAATGGTGATTGCATAAGTTTCTTTTTTGGAAAAAACAGTTTTTATAAGTTCTAAGCTTTCTTCAACACTTTCATGTGGAGCTCAACCTGCAATAGGTCCAATTTTAGGATTTTTTTTGCAAAATGGTATAGGCATTCTGCATTACTTTCCTTCCATGGTCTTAGGATTAGTCTTTCTGTTTTTAGAATCATGTTAAAATTTTTATCCAATGAATTATTTATTGTTTATGATTTGAAAAAATTAGTAAGTGGGATAAAAAAATAAGTTTAAATTAAGAATAGAAAAAGTATTAAAAAAAAGTAAATGGAATAAAGAAGAAAAAAAGTGATAGAAAAAGTATTAAAAAAGTAATGGAATAAAGAAGTAAAAAATAAAAAAGAGTTATGATTATATCGCACCAAGATTATCTAATTCTTGGATAACAATATCATGAGAAATTTTAGTCATGATTTCTCTAATCAATACATTTTTTTTACCTTTATTAGTGTAACCATTCTTTTCCAAGATATTAATTAATTGTTCTTCGCTAAGATTTTCTAAAATAATTCTAATTTCAGTAACATCAATATCTGTCATAATGACATCTCCCATTTTTAATCCAAATATTTTTTAAATTTAATTTTTAAATTTTAAGAACTTGGAATTTTTGAAAAATTAAAAATTGTTCTTATTATGTTGAATAAATATTTATTAATGAAAGTATTTAAATTTTTAGTTTTTATTCTATCAAATAGTTTGTACATATAAGAATATTTTTTATTATTTTTTTAGAAATTTCTAAAAATTTTAAGTTCAATTTCATCGAAATTTTCAAGTTTTCATTTTGATAAATATTATTATAATAAACTTTGATTATTTTATAGTTTACATTATTAAATCATATTTTAATTAATCATTTATTCAATTAAATTAATCCATGAATCATTCTTAGTGCATCGAGTAAACCGTGGCTATATTCAATGCAACCAAAAGCGGTTCTTGTGTCTTTTTTCTCTAAGTAATATTTTGAATCATTCCAGTAATCGATTGCCCTGTCATAAACTTCCTTCTCTTTACCTTCGAAACTTATGTCTTTGACTTGATTCAAATTTCTCTCAAGTTTGGCGATATCGATTGCAATTTTTTCTTCACTTTTCAAGTCTTTCATTTTATAATCCTCGAACAATTTCCCTTTTCCAGTTCTTTAAATTTTTATTTAAATCTTTATTATTTTTTAATTAAGTTTTTATTTTTTAAAATATTTTTATTTATTTTATTTTAATTTAATCTTCTTTGTTTTGGAACGCTTGGTTCATTCAATGCTTTCCATATGTACAATACTCTTTGTCCAACTGTAATGTATGAAAGGATTACAAGTATGTAAATGAAGTATGTGAATATAATGTTTGAATGGAATATTACAGCAAGCACTGCACCTAACATTAAGATTATCATTCTGACTGCACGTTCAGCTATTCCTATATTGCATTCCACTCCTTGGGATTCTGCTCTTGCCCTTACATAACTGACTGTAATTGCAGAGTGAATAGCCAATACTCCAACGAGCCAATCACAATATCCTCCATATATGATACCTAGGAATATGAATGCATCTGAAAAACGGTCCATAGTTGAATCCAGAAATGCTCCAAATGGACTTGATCTGTTGTGGTATCTTGCTACTGCACCATCAACAACATCCAAAAATCCACTAAGTAAGATAAATAATGCTCCTCCAATAAGATTTCCGTTTGCAAAGAATATTGCAGATATTATAGCAATAAATGGGGAGATTATTGTCACAAGATTTGGATTGATATTTAATCGACTAGCTAAAGGTTCTAAAAATTTTGTAAGATATGGTCGTAAACTATTAAGCATAATTTTAATTATATTGATTAACTAATATATATTTATTCAGATTATCTAAGTAAAGTTTAGATTTTTATTGATAAAATTTTTTAAATAGATAACTTTTTACGGTGAACAATATATGAAAATATTTAAAATGAGCAGTAAAAATCCTGATATGGATTTAATTGGTGAATCCATTGAGATGATGGCAGGTGGGGGAGTCCTCCTTTATCCTACAGATACCGTTTATGGATTAGGAGCAAATATTTTCAATAATGATGCTGTGGAAAGGATTTATGAAATCAAAAAGAGAGATCAATCAAAGCCATTGTCTGTTCTGGTTCAAAACACAGAAAGCTTGGAACTGATTGCTGATTTGAATAGGACTTCTAGGGAAATCATCAATAAATGGTTGCCCGGACCTTTTACATTTATTTTAAATAAGAAGAATGTGGTGTCCCCATATGTTAGTGTAAGCTCTAAGGTTGGAGTAAGGATTCCAGACTATAAGATAGCAAGAGCTCTTGCAAGCCTCTTTCCAATCACTACTACAAGTGCAAACCTTACCAATGAGGATACCTTATCAAATCCTCAGGATATCTTAAAGCAGATTGGTGATGATATAGACTTGGTTATTGATGTAGGTGATTTGGATAAGTCAAACCCATCCACTGTCATTGACTTAAGTTCATCAAAGCCTACTTTAATTAGAAATGGTTTTGATTCCAATGAATTGGATTCCATAAAAGAGGATTTGGAAAAATTAAATTTCTAGGTTCTTTGATTTAATTATTTTAGAAAATCGTTTTTATAATTTGATTATCATATTCACATTGGATTGCAAATGGTAATCGCTAAAAAAATTAACTTTAAATATTTCCAATTAAATAATATGTTTACTGACTGAATTTTGTAAAAAGTAGAATTATTTTGAATTATTTCAAATTATTTGGAATTTTATGAATATTAAATGAGAAAATTATAAATTATTATCTTAATCATTATGAGGGAAAGATATGAAAATATTATCAAATATGGCAAATCAGGAAAAGATATTAACCAATTCTCCTTTAGATGAATTATTGGGTGGGGGAATTGATAAAAGAACAATCACTCAGGTTTATGGCCCTCCAGGTGTAGGAAAGACCAATGTTTGTCTAAATATTGCTATTAATGTTGCTAAGAAAGGAAAAAAGGTAGTTTACATTGATACTGAAGGTGGAATATCAGTTGATAGGATTAGACAAATTTCAGGGGATGATTTTAATACCGTTGCTAAGAATATCATTGTATTCGAACCTACTTCATTCAAGGAACAGGAAGAGGACCTTGGCCTAATTGAATCATGGATCTCTTCCAATAGTGCTGATGTTGAGCTAATAATATTGGATTCAGCTGTTGCATTGTTTAGGGTTGAAGATGACAACACAAAATCTCACCTTTTAGGAAAACAGATGCAGATGCTTTCTGCACTTGCTATCAATCATGACCTTGCAGTTCTCGTTACCAATCAGATTTATGCGTCATTTGATGAGGAAAGCGAGGAGGATTTCTCTCCTGTTGGTGGAACCATCATTCAATATAGGAGTAAGATCATCATTGAACTCAAACGTGAAGAAGGGACCAATCAAAGAATAGCGCTCTTGAAAAGGCATAAGACAAAAAGAGAAGGATTGGCTGTTCACTTCTTGATAACTAATAATGGAATTGAATGATTTCAGTTCCTTTTATTTTTTTCAATAAAATTCATTTTATTATACTTTTTTTGGGATTTTTATTACTTTTTTTATTTAATTGATTTTTATATTTTTATTTAATTTAATCATTTTTCTAATAATTCAATCCAATTTTTATATTTTATATAAATAGTTTTATAAGGCACTTCAGATATATAGTATAATGTTGTATGTTTATTTAAATATGATTTAAACATTTTCTAAACATAATTTAAAGCTAACTACTTAACTATTTTTTTTTTTTTTTTTTTTTTTTTT
>CAJOMK010000055.1 GCA_905235495.1 uncultured Methanobrevibacter sp. | reverse complement strand
ATTGAAGCTGGTGAAGCAGTAGGTACTGTTGCAGCTCAATCTGTAGGAGAACCTGGTACTCAGATGACCATGCGTACTTTCCACTACGCAGGGGTAGCAGAGTTAAACGTAACTCTTGGGCTTCCAAGGTTAATTGAAATTGTAGATGCAAGGAAAAAGATTTCCACACCTACCATGGATATTTACTTTGAAGATGAATACAAAAATGATGAAGAATTCGTAAGAAAGTTAGCAAACAAGATTGGTAAAAGTGCAATCAATGATATATTATCCGATTTCAACTTAGATTACGGTAATATGCAAGTTATTGTCACTCTTGATGAGAGAAAAATCGAAGATAAAAGATTAGACTATGACAGCATCACTGCACAAGTTGAAAAGATATTCAAGAAAGTTGAAATCGAAGATGAATACAAGTTAACTTTCAGACCAAGAAATCCTACAATCAGAGAAATCAGACTTTTAGCAGATAAAGTTCGTGATTTGCAGATTAGTGGAACTAAAGGTATTGGTAAGGTCATTATCCGTAAAGGTGATGATGAATGGATTATCCATACTGAAGGTTCTAACCTTAAAGCTATCTTCAATGAAGAAGGTATCGATAAGGCAAGATCAACCACTAACGACATTCATGAAATTGAAACTGTTTTAGGTATTGAAGCTGCTCGTAATGCTATTGTATATGAGTTAAACCGTACCTTATCTGACCAAGGTTTGACTGTAGATATCAGACACATTATGTTAGTTGCTGATATGATGACTTCTGAAGGAGTTGTAAAATCCATTGGAAGACACGGAATCAGTGGTGAAAAATCAAGTGTTCTTGCTCGTGCAGCATTCGAAGAAACTGGTAAGCATTTACTCCACGCAAGTATTAGAGGAGAAATGGATGACTTAACTGGTATTATTGAAAATATCATTATTGGTCAACCAATTCCTTTAGGTACTGGTTCAGTAAGTGTTACAATGAAACCAGATGTATATTAAAATTAGATAATTTATAAATGATTAATTAAGAATTTATTAAATATTATTAATATTTTAATGTTTTCTTAATTTTTTAATTTTTATATTAAAATTTTTCATATTATAATTTTCATGTTCATAGTTATTCTTAAACAATCAATTAAAAAATTAAGTTTAAGAATGATTTTATTGTAAAATAGTCTATTAAAATATCAATAAATTATAAATAATAGATTTATTATAATTAAATGTAATAGTTTAATTTCATTTGTTATTTACTTTTATTTTGTTTAATAGCACATATTTTATTACTCTATGAAAAATTTATCTTGAGTAAGATATGATTATTTATAAATTTTACTTATCTTGAGATAGATGATTTTTTTAAATTAAAATTTAGGAGGCAGATGATGGATATAGAAAGAGGAATAAGGGTTGCAGTAGACACAGGAGATGTCACTCTTGGCTCAGAAAAATCTATTCAATCTTTAAAATTAGACTTGCAGTTGTTGCAGCTAACAGTCCTAAAGAAATTTTAGAAGATGTTGAATATTATGCAAATCTCTCTGAAATTCCTTTCATTGTATATGAAGGTACAAGTGTAGACTTAGGTTTTGTTTGTGGTAAACCATTTACTGTTGCTACTTTAATCATAAACGATCCAGGAGATTCTACTATCTTAGAAAAAATGGGGTAGATTTTGTGTCTATTAAATTTAATGCAAATGAAATCCGTTTTATAGCTCTCTTTGAGAGCATGACTGGTGCAATGGTTAAAGATTGCATACTTGATGATGATAATTCCAAAGTTACCTTTGTCGTTAAAAACGGTGATATGGGTTTAGCTATTGGTAAAGGTGGAAGTACCGTAACTAAAGTTAAAAAATCAGTAGGAAGAGGAGTGGAAATCATTGAATATAATGAAGATCCTGCTCAATTCATAAAGAACGTTTTATCTCCTGCTGAATTGAAATCCATTAAAATCGTTGAAAAGAATAATGACGAAAAAATAGCTATTGTCAATACAGATTCTTCCAATAAAAGAATTGCTATTGGTAAAAATGGTATCAACATCGAAAGAGCAAAATTATTAGCAAAAAGACAACATGAAATAAATAACATTATTTTAAAATAATGATTTTAATTAATCATTTAAATTAATATCTTATTTATTTTCATTTTATTTTCTTATTAAAAAATAATTTTGTTTTGCATTATTGTTTATGATTAATTACATAATCTATTTTCAAAATAGATTGTGTTAAACTTTTTTTATTTTTTAATTTAAAGTTTTTTTTTTTAATTTTTTAATTTATTAATTTTCCAATTCATATCTTTGAATTTTTTTATTTTTACAATTTTAATACCATAAAAAACCAAACATTTATTAATAAAGTTATTATAATATATTATTATAATAGGTAATATTAGATTTTATTAACATTTTTTAAAAATAATTTTTATCTTAATTTTCAATGTTAATAAGTATGATATATCTTGCTATAATTGTTATTTTTTAAAACTAATAGCTATGTGTGCGTTTTTGCTATAGTTTTCTTGTATTTATTATAGTTTTACCTATATTATTTTCACATCATTGGATTTCATATAAATTATAATGAGTTTCAATGAGTACAACATTAATTAAATAACTCACAGAAATCATTTAATTAATGTATTTAATTAGATTCTATACTTATATTCTATTTTATAGGAGTTTTGATTGCTATTATATGGTTATTTTATCGTATAATTTTAGTATTTGAATCCAAATTAAGCTTAATCACCTTAGTTTGGATTTTGTGAAGTTTATAAAGTTTATAAAATATAATAGTAAATCGCAGCGGTGGACTTCTAACTAATGGAATTAATTATTTTAATCTTGTAATTTATTCAAAAAGACATTTGTCGTAAAAACTAAAGAGGAAGAATAAATATGCCAGGACTTTTTGCTGCTAAAAAGCTTAAAAAGAATAGACAAAATTTTAAATGGAAAGACGTAGATTACAAAAGAAGAGCATTACGTTTAGATGTAAAAGCAGACCCTCTCGAAGGGGCACCTCAAGCTAGAGGAATCGTTATTGAAAAAGTAGGAATTGAAGCAAAACAACCTAACTCTGCTATTCGTAAATGTGTTCGTGTTCAATTAATCAAAAACGGTAAACAATTAACTGCATTTGCACCAGGTGACGGAGCAATCGGTTTTATCGATGAGCACGACGAAGTTATGATTGAAGGTATCGGTGGGCCATCCGGAAGATCCATGGGAGACATTCCTGGAGTTCGTTGGAAAGTAAGTAAAGTTAACAATATTGCTTTATCCGAAATGGTAAGCGGAAAAATTGATAAACCAGTAAGATAATTGAGGTAATTTTTATGGCTAAATTATTTGATAAATGGGACCTTGATGAAGTAGAAGTGGAAGACTTAGGTTTAAAAAGATACATCTGCTTAGATGAAACTATCGTTCCTCATACTTTAGGTAGACATGTAAAAAGACAATTTGCAAAATCCAAAGTTTCTATTGTAGAAAGATTAATGAACAAAATCATGAGAACTGAAAGAAACTCTGGTAAAAAGAACAAAGCTTACAACATCGTAAAAGAAGCTTTAGAAATTATTAACAAAAGAACTAAAAAGAACCCTGTTCAAGTTTTAGTTACTGCTATTGAAAACACTTCTCCATGTGAAGAAACTACCCGTATTAAATACGGTGGTATTGGATACCAAGTAGCTGTAGACATTTCTCCACAAAGAAGAGTAGACCTTTCTTTAGGATTCTTAACTAGAGGAACTTTACAAGCTGCATTCAAAAACAAAAGATCTGTAGCTGAATGTTTAGCAAATGAATTAATCTTTGCTTCTGAAGAAGATACAAGAAGTTTCGCTATACAGAAAAAAGAAGAAAAAGAAAGAGTTGCAAAAGCAGCACACTAATTTTAGTGTTTTACACTATTTTAGTGTCTTTAATAATTATAGAATTATTAAGAATTGCCTTTTTATAATTTGGTGATTCTCTATAATTTTCATATTTTAAATATTTTATATTTCAAATATTTTTAATATTTAATATTTTTTAATATAGATTTTAAAATTTCAAATATTTTTAATATTTAATATTCTTTAATATTTTTTAATATTTTAATTCAAAAGACATAATGATAAGAGATATTGACTTAAAAAATAAACATGATGTTTATAGGTGATGATTTTGAGTAGACGAGACAAAATGATTGCAAAAATCAAAGAATTGATGTACCAACCGGAATCCATTAGGAATATCGGTATTTGTGCACACATCGACCACGGTAAAACTACTTTATCTGATAACCTCTTAGCAGGTGCAGGAATGATTTCCGAAGAACTTGCTGGAGATCAAAGATTTTTAGATTTCGACGAGCAAGAACAAGCTCGTGGTATTACTATTGATGCTGCAAACGTATCTATGGTACACGAATACCATAATAGCGAATACCTTATTAACTTAATCGATACCCCCGGTCACGTTGACTTTGGTGGAGACGTAACTCGTGCAATGAGAGCTGTAGACGGTGCAGTAGTAGTTGTATGTGCAGTAGAGGGTATTATGCCTCAAACTGAAACTGTACTTAGACAAGCTTTAAGAGAAAAAGTTAAACCAGTATTATTCATTAACAAAGTTGACAGATTAATCAACGAAGTAAAATTAGGCCCAGAAGAATTAGCAAACAAATTCATCGGTATTATTAATGAAGCTAATAAATTAATCAGTAAAATGGCTCCTAAAGATAAAAAAGACGAATGGCTTGTAAAAGTGGATGACGGTAGTGTAGCATTTGGTTCAGCATACCACAATTGGGCTATCAACATTCCTATGATGCAAGAAACTGAAATCAACTTCAAAGACATTATTGATTACTGTAATGATGAAAACCAAAAAGAATTAGCTCAAAAAGTACCTTTAGCTGAAGTATTATTAGGTATGGTAGTAGAACACTTACCTTCTCCTGAAGTTTCCCAAAAATACAGATGTCCTAACATTTGGGATGGAGACATTGAAAGTGAAGCTGGTCAAACCATGGTTAACACCAGCCCTGATGGACCTTTAGCTGTAATGGTTACTAATGTATCTGTAGATAAGCATGCTGGTGAAGTAGCTACTGGTAGAGTATATGGTGGTACTGTAGAACAAGGTACTGAAGTGTTCTTGGTAGGAGGTCAAGCTAGATCAAGAGTACAACAAGTAGGTGTTTTCTTCGGTCCTGAAAGAGTTCCTACTGAAAAGGTTCCTGCTGGTAACATTGTTTACATCACTGGTGCAAAAGGAGCTACTGCAGGTGAAACAATCTGTTCTCCTGAAAACAAGATTGTGGAATTTGAAGGAATTGAACACATCTCTGAACCTGTAGTTACTGTAGCTGTAGAAGCTAAAAACACTAAAGACTTACCAAAACTTATTGAAGTATTAAGACAAACTGCAAAAGAAGACCCTACCATTCACGTTAACATTAACGAAGAAACTGGTGAACACTTAGTTTCCGGTATGGGAGAACTTCACTTAGAAGTTATCGGTGTAAGAATCAACAACAAAGGTGTAGACATCAACACTTCCGAACCTATTGTTGTATACAGAGAAACCGTTGCAGGAAAAACTCCTAACCCTGTAGAAGGTAAATCTCCTAACAAGCACAACAGATTATACCTTGAAGTTGCACCTTTAGAAGATTCAATCTTCCAAGCATTGCAAAATGGTGACATCAAAGAAGGTAAAATCAAAGATAAGGAAGAAGCTCAAAAATTCATTGAACATGGTCTTGAAAAAGAAGAAGCTAGAAGAGTATGGGATGTTTACAACAAATCCTTATTTATCAACATGACTCGTGGTATTCAATACTTAGATGAAATCAAAGAGCTTATTATTGAAGGTTTCGAATCTGCACTTGAAGAAGGTCCAGTTGCAAACGAAATCGCAATGGGTATGAAATTCACTCTTGTAGATGCAAAACTTCACGAAGACGCAATTCACAGAGGACCTGCTCAAATTTTACCTGCTATTCGTAATGCTATTAAAGGTGGTATGATGATGGCTGGCCCTACCTTACTTGAACCTGTTCAAAAAGTTTTCATTAACACTCCTACTGACTATATGGGATCAGTTACTAAAGAAATCTTAAACAGAAGAGGTCAGATCATAGACATGCCAACTGAAGGTGACATGGTAAACGTTGAAGCTAAAGTACCTGTAGCTGAAATGTTTGGTTTCGCTGGTGAAATCAGATCTGCAACTCAAGGTAGATGTTTATGGTCTACTGAAAACTCCGGTTTCGAAAGATTACCAAGAGAATTGCAAGACCAAATTATCAGACAAATCAGAGAAAGAAAAGGATTATCCCCACAACCATTTGGTCCTGACCACTATTTAGGTTAAGCCATAAGTGAATTAAGATAATCTTAATCTTAAAATTATCGGTCTGTTTTTATTAAATTAGGAAATTTTTCCTAATTTAAATTTTTATTTTAATTATTATTTTTTAATTAATTCTTTTATATGGTTATTTTTTCAGTTATTTCATTCTTAAAAAATAGTGATATAATCATATAGTTTATATATTATAAAAAATATAATAATATATATAGTTGAGTATTCTTATATTACATGTGATTTATTTTATATTGCATGTAATTGTTACCATGTAATTTTTACATGTAAGTTATAGAATAAATCCGTTGATATGTCTTTGATTTAAGATTTATTGATAATATTGATTATTTATATTATTCATAAATAGTATCTTCAAAAATATTCAGCATATAAATAACTTAACAAATAATTTATACTTAATTATATACTTAATTTATATACAATTTATAAAAAGAGGTTTTTATAATGGCAAAAGAAAAAGAACATTTAAATTTAGCATTTATTGGACATGTTGACCACGGTAAATCCACTTTAGTAGGACACTTATTATTAAAAGCTGGTGCAATCGCTGAACAACAATTAGACGAAGGTGAAGACAAATTCAGATTTGTTATGGACAAATTAGGAGAAGAAAGAGAAAGAGGAGTAACCATTGACTTAGCTCACCAAAAATTCTCCACCAACAAATACGACTACACTGTAGTAGACTGTCCTGGACACAGAGACTTCGTTAAAAACATGATTACTGGTGCATCCCAAGCTGATGCAGCTGTATTAGTAGTAGCTGCTAACGACGGTGTAATGCCACAAACCAAAGAACACATGTTCTTATCCATGACTTTAGGTATTAAACAATTAATCATTGTTGTAAACAAAATGGATATGGTAGATTACAGTGAAGACAGATTCAACGAAGTAAAAGATGAAGTATCTGACTTACTCAGATCCATCGGTAGAGACCCTGATACCACTCCTTTCATCCCAATGTCTGCATTTGAAGGAGACAATATCAAAGAACTCTCCCCTAACATGCCTTGGTACAAAGGTAGTCCTTTAATGGAAGAATTAGACAAATTAGTACCACCTGAAAAACCTGTAGACTTACCATTAAGAATTCCTATTCAAGATGTATACTCCATCACTGGTGTAGGTACTGTACCTGTAGGAAGAGTAGAAACTGGTATCATGAAACAAGGTGACAATGTTATCTTTGAACCTGCCGGAGCATCCGGTGAAGTAAAATCTATCGAAATGCACCACGAAACTTTCCCTGAAGCTGAACCTGGTGACAACATTGGTTTCAACGTAAGAGGTGTAGGTAAAAACGATATCAGAAGAGGAGACGTAGCTGGACACACTACTGACGCTCCAACCGTAGCTAAAGAATTTACTGCACAAGTTGTTGTATTACAACATCCTGGTGTAATCACCGTTGGATACACCCCTGTATTTCACTGTCACACCTCACAAACTGCATGTACTTTCTTAGACTTAACTTCTAAACTCGACCCTGCTACTGGTCAACCTGAAGCAACCAAACCTGACTTCATTAAAACTGGTGACGCAGCTATTGTACAAATTAAACCTACCAAACCTATGGTTATGGAAGAAGCTGCAAACATCCCACCTATGGGAAGATTCGCTATCAGAGATATGGGTCAAACCGTAGCAGCTGGTTTATGTCTTGAAGTAACTGACAAAAAATAAGTTTAATGATTAATTTTTAATTAAATTATTCATTTTTTATTTTTTTTTTAGTTTTTTATTCTAAAATTTATTAGATAAGCTAATCATTTTAGCAAATCTAATAATTTATTTCTTTATTTTTAGGTTTCTAATAATTTATTATTTTAAATCTATAGTATGTTTTAATCTAGAGTTATAATCTAGTTTATTCATATATGGATTTAACTAGATTATGGTTACCTTTTTTGGGAGGATTAAAATATGAATCAAGCTAGAATTAAACTTACTGGAACTGATTCTGAAAAAATTAATTATGTCTGTGACCAGTTAAAGAAAATTTCTGAAAGAACTGGTGTAGATATTTCTGGCCCTATTCCATTACCTACTAAAAAATTAGTTGTTCCTACAAGAAAATCTCCAGATGGAGAAGGAAAGGCTACTTGGGAAAAATGGGAACTCCGTATTCACAAACGTTTAATCGGAATCGGTGCTGATGAAAGAGCTATGAGACAAATTATGAAAGTCAGCGTTCCTGATAATGTAAGTATTGAAATTGAACTTAAATAATTAAGTTGTATGTTCTGAAAAGTCATTTTCAGAATTAATTTTCATACTTTTATTTTTAATTTTTAAAAACTCTAAATTAAGATTGCCCTAATTATTTATTATATTTATTTATTAATTCGTATGCCGAGATAGTCTAGCCTGGTAAGGCGCGGGACTTGAAATCCCGTGGGGTAATCTCCGCCTGGGTTCAAATCCCAGTCTCGGCGTTTTTCTATAACTTTTTAATTTTATTTTAATTTTAGTTTTATTTGTTAACTGTTAATTTCAAATTTTTATTTTCTAATTCAATTATATTTTTAATTTTAATCAGTTTTTTTATAAAATTTTTATTTTCATTTGGATAGGATTAATATTAATTTAAAAATTAATACTAACTAATCTATTTACTTTTTTTCGATTATAGTTAATAATGCTATAACAATAATGAAACCTATAATCATTACAATTGTCATTGATGTTAATCCATTTATGATGTCTGCTACTAAATTCATAATATTCCTCCTTAAAAAATATAATTAAATATATTTTTATTTAATATACTATTTAAAATTTTTTTAATAAATCTAAATCAACTTTAAAAAAATCCTAAGATATGATTTTCATTAATTAAAAGCTTTTTCTACAGCAATATTGGAAATCTTATCTGTAATTAGGATTATTGCAGAGACTATGATTATCAAAATCCAATCAATCAGTCCAATTGAACAGGTCTTAAATACTGGTTGCAGGAACGGTACATATATAACAAGAACCTGCAATATGAATGATCCAATAAGGGATATCCAAAGCATTGTATTTCTCATTTTAGAGCTTGA
>CAJOMK010000054.1 GCA_905235495.1 uncultured Methanobrevibacter sp. | reverse complement strand
AAAAACGTTTTAGGTGACACAATGTTTTATAGAAAATTAGGTAAGACTGATTTGGAAGTATCTAATTTAGGTTTTGGATGTATGCGTCTACCTCATAAAGAGCATTTTTATGAAATAGATGAGGAAGAAACTAGCAAAATGTTCGATTATGCCATTGAGCATGGTTTAAATTATTTTGATACTGCTTATTCATTCCATAGTAAAAATAGAAGCTTAGGAGGTAATGCAGAGCCCTTCTTAGGTAAATACCTTGCTGAAAGAGGCATTCGTGATGATGTTGTAATTCAAACCAAATTGCCTGGATGGCTGGTAAATAAGAGAGAAGATATGGATAAGTTCCTTGATTTGCAATTGGAAAGATTGCAGACTGATTATATTGATGTTTATGTGTTGCATTCCCTTAAGATAGACTTCTGGAATAAGTTATGGTATGGATGTATTAGAATTTTTAGACAGCATACTTGAAGACGGAAGAGTTAAATATGTTGGTTTTTCCTTCCACGATGACTTGGATGTTTTCTTCACAATTATGGATTCCTATGATAAGTGGGATGTAATTTTAACTCAAGTGAACTACTTTGATGAAGATTATAAAAGTGGTCTTGGCGGTTTAGAGTTTGTAGGAATGGCCGGTCTTGGAAACGTTATTATGGAACCGTTACGTGGTGGAAGTCTAATCAATAATATTCCAGATGAAGTTCAGGCTCTTTGGGATACTGCTGATAAAAAGAGAAGTCCTGTAGAATGGGCTTTTGAATATTTATGGGACAAGCCTCTTGTAACTTCTGTTTTCAGTGGTATGAGCAATATGGATCAGGTTAAGCAAAATATAGCCATTGCAGAAAGCTGTGATGTAAATTCAATGAGCGAACATGACAGGCAAATCCTAAAGGATGTCACTCAAGTCTATAAGTCAAGAGAGGAAATTCCTTGTACTGGATGCAGATATTGTATGCCATGTCATAATAGAGTGGATATTCCACATTGTTTCAAGCAGTATAATATTGCAAAAAGCTTGGATTACATTGACAAGACTGCAGCCCCTTATTTCTGGTTAGTAAATAAGGATGAAAGGGCAGACAGTTGTACTTTCTGTGGTGAGTGCAATATACAATGTCCTCAAGGAATCGATATACCTAGAGAGATGGAAAAGGTGTATGATTTCTTCCATGATGAAAAACCTATCTAAATTTTTTTCTTTTTTTTTATTTTTTTAAAATGAAAATTCTATTTTACTTTTTTATTCTAATTACTATTATTTTATTACTATTATTCTATTACTATTATTCTAATTACTATTATTCTAATTACTATTATTTTATTATTAATTATTCTTTTTTCCAACAAATCAATACTAAATCTGTTTTATCTTTAGGATTAACCCAGTTTCCCCTATCATTTTTAACAAAAATTTCCTTAAAATAATTCTCTAATGCTATCCTATTTTCTTCTTCCAATTCTCCAAGTTTCCACATGGATCTTTGGATTGCTTCATCCATATCAGCATATTCCTTCAGATTCTTGCATTCCAATTGGACAATGTTTGCTTCGATTCCAAGACTTTTTAAAAGCATAAACAATACGCTGTAATCAGTCCCAGATTTAAATTCCTTCCCAGCTATTTTGGCTTTTTCTTTTTTGTATTTGTGGCTTGATGAGCCAAAAACAGTTATATAAACATATTTATTAGCAATTTCATTAAGAGTTAAGACAGTTTCTTTTATATTGGATATTCCATTTAAGCATCTTGAAGCAAGAACAATATCATAATCTCCAATATCTTTATAATCCATTTCATTTATATCCATTTGAATAGTTTTAATATTGCATATATTTTCCTCTTCAACACATTTAGCATTAACTTTGATTTATCGAGTCCTGTAACTGATTTGGCTTTTTTAGCTATTTTTCGAGTAATTGTACCTTCTGCACAACCTATATCCAAAACAGTATCTTCAGAGGATAATCTCATATGGCTTAATAAAACATCAGGATAATCATCATTTTCAAGCCATTTGCCATAATCCTTAGCTATTTTATCCCAATTTTTCTCTTTCTTCATACCTTTTTTAATTGATTTCTGCCAAATGTATTTCCAATCAAGTTCTAAAAGATCTATTTCGTCCTCTTTTTTCATTTTTTCCACCAATATAAAACCCAATCAGCCTTATCTTCTGGATTTGAAAGCTTTCCATTTTCATTTTCTTCAAGAATATCTTCAAGGTATTTGTATAACTGTTCTTTTTCTTTATCATCTAGGCTATCCAATCTCCATTTTCCACTTTCCAAAGCTTCTTCAACGCTTTCATATTGTCTTTCATGACCTATGTTCAGGTTTTCAACATTTGGATGGATTTCCATATCCACCAGAATGTTGAAGAAGTATCTGTGTGATGGAAACTCAAAGTATTCCTTATCTATGGATTCATAAAATTCCCTTTCAATTTTCCAGTTGTTTGGTCCAAAGAGGGTTATGTAAACATACTTTTTAGCTATTTCGCCAATATTTGCAATGGTTTCCTTTATATTTAACACTCCATTCAATGATCGTGAAGCTACAATAATGTCATGTTTTCCTACATTATCAACTGTAATTTTAGCCAAATCCTCTTCAATTGTCTTAATATTGTTTATATTCTCTTTTTGAGCTTTTTCATTCAATATCTCAAGCATCTTATGTGCAGAGTCAACACCTGTAACTGATTTGGCCTTTTTGGCAAGCGGAATTGTTATGCTGCCTTCACCACATCCCAAGTCAAGAATGGTGTCTTCCTTAGAAATCGCCATCTTTTCCATTAATTTGATGTGGTAATCGTCCTTTTTTGCGGATTTGCCAAAATTAGGTGCTCTTTTATTCCAATCCTTAGACCTATCCTTTTTTGCTTCGAGCTTCTTTTGCCAGAAATAAGCCCAATCGATTTCTTCAGGATCATTAATTTGATAAGTCATTTTTATCACTGTAACAATGCTTTTAAAAGCATAATCTCATCAATCATTTAATTCTTGTTTTCTTCTTTCATTTGCTTTTGAACTTCATAAACATCAGAGACTGCCAATGTTCTTTTAAAGTCAAAACGGAAATTCTCAATGATAGAACCTAGCTTTCTCATTGTTGATTCGAACTTTTCATTCTTTACAGGTATGTCATATAAGCTGTTGATGCTTTGTCCAAGTTCATCAATGTATTTTGGAAATGTCTCATTTGCATGATTGAAGAACACATCATATTCTTCAGGATTTTCGATGTTGTTATTCCTGATGTTTTCTTTAATTTTTTCATAAAAGGCATTGTAGTAGCCATAACTTTCTCTGAATGAATCGAGCAATTCAACTATTCTGTCAGACATTTTGTCCACACAGTTTTCTTTGGTCTCTTGAGTTGCATCGGTAGTAAGAAGTGGCATGTTTGCCCTAAACAGTAATCCAACATCTGCTAAATTTTTATTTAATCCATTAATTGCCTTTTCAAATGAATCTATATCTAATCTTCCATCCATTTTGCTTCCAACCTTTAAATTTTTAATATTTGTAAAATAATTTTTAGTTCATAGAGAATCATAATTTTTTCAAAAATTTACAATAGAAAATTTTTTTATGAATTTTTCTTCTATTTTGCTTATAAATGCAAATTTTGTTTTGCTCTGGAAAAAAATTTTATGTGTCATTGATAATAGATTTTTTTCATCAACATTATATAATTTTATAAATTGTCTAATATTTATAATTAGTTCATTTCATTAAATTATTTGTTGGTGAAAATTCATTATTTGACAATAGAGAGAGGTGTATTTCTACTGTAAAAATTTTTTCATCACAACATAAAAAAATATCTTGGGTTATGATATTGTGAGATTTTTAGAAAAAATTTCTATTTTTTTTAATTTTTTTCAATACCTTTTTTACTACTTTTCATAATTTTTTGATTATTCTCAGTATTTCTTGATTTTTTTGAGATTTATTTAAATATTAAAAAGTTTATATAATTATTTGTCTGATAAATATTGTTGCTAAACCTATTTATTAGATTATACCTATTTCTAAATTCAATTATTTCAATGCTTTTTTCACTTATTTTTAATTATATTTATATAAGTTTAGTTTCATAAATTAATACATAATTTTAATTAAAACTTTTATAATTTAAAATTTCTAAAATCAATCTAAAAATAGAATCAAAAGATTGATTTAATGATTTTGATTATATTCAAAATGAACTTTTTTTAAAATTTATTTTATTTTTGTGATATTTATGGATGAATTAGAAGAAATTATATTTAAACATGCATTATTGAATGCAACAAAGCATAAGGGAAGTGCAAATCCTGGTGCTGTTATGGGTTCTATCATGAGCAGTGAACCTGAACTTAGGCCAAGAGCAAAGGAAATCGGACCTTTGTCTGGTAAGATTGTAGCTCAAGTAAATGCACTTTCTCCAGAAGAGCAGAAGGCAAAAATGGAAGAGTTGGGAGTTGCTGTTGAAGAGAAAAAACAGAAAAAGGAAGAAGGGTTGCCAAAGCTTCCCGGTAAAAACAAGGATGTTGTAATGCGTTTTGCACCTAACCCAAGTGGTCCATTGCATATTGGACATGCAAGGGCAGCTATTCCAAATGGGGAATATGTAAAGAAATGTGGTGGAAAATTCATATTGAGAATAGAAGACACAGATCCAAAACGTATTTACGAACCTGCTTATGAATTGATTCAGGAAGATTTGAAATGGTTAGGAATTGAGCCTGATGAAGTCTACTATCAAAGTGACCGTTTTGAAATTTACTATCAATATGCTGAAGAGCTAATCAAACGTGGAGCAGCATATATGTGTACCTGTGATGGTGGAGATTTCAAAAAGCTTAAGGACAGCTGCCAAGCTTGCCCATGCAGAGATAATACTGTAGAGGAAAATATGGAGCTTTGGAAAAAGTTCCCTGAAATGGAAGCAGGTGAAGCTGTACTTAGAATTAAAACTGATATAAATCATAAGAATCCAGCTATTCGTGATTGGGTAGCAATGAGAATTGTTGAAGAGGAACACCCAAGATTAGGCACTAAATACAGAGTCTATCCTATGATGAACTTCTCTGTATCTGTAGATGACTATTTGCTTGGAATGACTCATGTATTGAGAGGAAAAGACCACCTTGCAAACAGTAAAAAGCAAAAATATCTTTACCAGCATATGGGTTGGGAAGTTCCTGAATTTATCCATTACGGCAGATTGAAGATGGAAGATATCGCTTTAAGTACCTCCAAGGCTATGACAGGTATAGAGGATGGTACATATAGCGGTTGGGATGATCCAAGACTTGGAACATTGAAAGCTATTGCAAGAAGAGGAATCCAACCTGAAACAATCACCCAATTGATGGTAGAAATTGGTATCAAGATGTCTGATTCAGCAGTCAGCTGGAAGAAAATCTACGGTTTGAATAGAAACATTATCGAAGAAAAGGTAAACAGATATTTCTTTGTACCTGATCCTGTAAAGATAGACATTTCTGATGTGCCTGAAGATGATTTGGGATTAAGCATTGAAAGACCATTGCATCCGGACTTTGAGGAAAGGGGCAACAGGACTCTTGTATTCGATAAGGAAGTTTACATTCCAAAATCAGACTTAACCAATGGAATCAGTCGTTTAATAGATGCAGTGAATGTTGAAATCAAAGACGGCAATGTGGCATTCCATAGCAAATCCTTTGAGGATGCAAGAGAAGCCAAAGCAAGAATCATTCAATGGGTACCAACTGATGCAATCAAGGCTAAGGTTGTTATGGATGATGCTTCAATTACTGAAGGTCTTTGTGAAGTTGATTGCAAAGATTTAAAGGTAGGAGACATTGTACAATTCGAAAGATTCGGATTTGCAAGACTTGATGAAATCAGGGATGATGAATTGATTTTCTATTATGCTCATAAATGAGCATAACTCTTTTTTTTATTTTTTTTTAAAACAATATTATTTTTTTTTTTATTTATTATCTTGTCTTATTTTATTAATTTTCTTATCTATTCTGAACGAGTGTTTACTTGCATTAAATTTTAAAATAATAAATTTTTAACTACTATTTTTAAAAATAAGGATAATCTATCTTTTTTTAATAAATTTTAATAAAAATTAATGAATTTAGAAATCATAAATTAGAAAAAATAGTGACTTATAGAAAAAATAAGTGAAATATGTTGAATAAAATAAGTTTTAAAAAAATAAAAAAAGGAAAAAGAGAATAAATTTATTTAAGATTAATTCGGTTTTTTTTTTTAATTAAATAAATTTATTTAAAGAAATTGTAATAAAGATATCAAAATAAAGAAATTAAAATAGTTAAAATTTATTAAACTATTTTAATATTTCAATTATCTTAAAATCTTTTTAACACTATTGGATTTGACCCAAATGTTTTTGGCTCTGTATCTTACTCCAATATAACCTGGTTTTAGTCTTAAGATTTGACTTGAATATGTTTCACCTTTGATGTCAAACATAACAATTTGGCCAACTTTAAGTTCGAACAAGGTTCCGTTGATGTAAACTTCTTCAACGTCGTTTCTTGCTTTGTGCATCATCAATGTTTTTTGGCCTTCTTCAACAGGTTCTGCTACAGCAGCTTTTCTTGCATGTTTGGATTTTTCTTTAGCTGCAGCTCTTTGGCTGAACTCTTCTTCGCTGATTCCTTTGGAACCTAAAATCTTTTTGGTGTTAT
The DNA here is from genome assembly GCA_905235495.1 of uncultured Methanobrevibacter sp. Lineage (GTDB taxonomy): Archaea > Methanobacteriota > Methanobacteria > Methanobacteriales > Methanobacteriaceae > Methanobrevibacter. Next base: position 8,855 of record CAJOMK010000054.1, on the reverse strand, counting down.
CTGCTCTGCGTTTTTTCTCAGCTTCCTGTTTTTCAACCTTTTTGTAATCCTCTTTGGTGTAGACATTTGCATCTTTCTCAGAGGTTTCATCAGTTACATCTTCGTAAGATTCAGATAACTCTTCGTCGACTGTCTTATTATAGGATTTCTTGTTGATTTCCTTATAGATTTTGTCTACATCTTCATTAGGTTGATTGTTTGCCAAATCTATTTCTTCTTCATGGATAGGAGTAATTGTGATTGTGTCTCCAATGTACTCGATTCCATCTCCAAGGTCTTGAGCATAATCATCAGGAACGATGTCATCTTTTGTTTCCACAACAACAGGCTGTTCTGGAACATTAGCTTTTCTGAAGTTTCTAATGGATTTGATAGCGTTATTGATCAATTCATTACTTGTGGATGGAACTTCATCTTCAGAGTTAATTGTAACAAATTCATTTTCAGGACTTTCATCTTTCTCTTCAACAACTGCATCTTTATTCAAGAGAATGTGCAAGTCATCATGATAAACATTATCAGTTTCTGAATCTTCTGCTTTTGGAGCTTTTTCTACAATTATCTCATCAGCTTTTAGTTTTTCTTCTACTTTATCTTTGGTTTCAATAGCAGGTTCTTCTTTGACTTCTTCAACTTCTTTGATTGGTTCAGATGTTTCTTCTTCAGCTTCTTCCTTAGCTTTAGATGCTTGTTTGATTTTTTCGATTGTAGATTCTATTTTTGGAGCTTCTTCTTTAGCTACTTTTTCTTTAGCTTCTTCTTCTACTTTAGTTGCTCCTTCTTTAGTTTCCTCCTTTAGCTACTTTTTCTTTAGCTTCTTCTGCTACTTCAGAAACTTTTTCTTCTTTATCTTCATCATCTTCTAAGCCATTTATTTCATTTTTAGCTTTTTCAATCTTTTCAATCAATTTAGCGGTTTTGGATTCTGCTTTTTCAACAATTTCATCCGCTTCGGTTTTTGTGTCTTCTTCTTCAATCTTTGCAGCTTCTTTAATCTCTCCTATAGTGTCAGCTGGTTTGACGGATTTAACAACTTTTACACTGCCTTCACCCTCATCAACAACCAATTTGTTTGCATCGCTAGAAATGAATTCTTTTTGTTTTTCAGTCATTGGTACTTGACGAGCTACAGGTTGTTTTTCAGCTTGCTTTGCGCTGTTGATTGTAGCGGTATGTTCCGGTTTGATAGGTTCTTGGAAAGCTACAACTTCCTCTTCCTTATTCATTTGAGTTTTTACTCTGTCCGGAGTTCTTGGAACTTGTTCAACAGGAGCCGCTTTTGGTTTTCTAACTCTTCTTACTTGTTTTTTAGGAGTTTCTTCCATAGCTTTTGCTCTTTGTCTAAGTAAAGCAGTGGTTCCACCTACCTTTCTGGTTTCAACATCATCTTCATCTTCAGTTAAATCTCCAACTTTAATTTTGTCAGAACTGTCAATTGTGTTAGCATAATTTTGTGCTTGAGTGTATTCTCTTCTATTGGTTTTTCTAACTCTTTTATGTCTTTCATTATCGTAATCTGCTTTTGTGCTGTTAATAAATTCTTCTAGTTTTTCCTTGTCTTCATCTTTTTCCTTATCTTTATAAAATATTTTAACGATTATGATGGAAATTATTCCAATAAGTGCGATAAGAATAAGCAATATTGCTGTCACTTCTTTCATTTTTTTCACCGAATTAATCTTTTATTAAATACTTAGAGATGTATCATTTTTCTATTTTTGTATGTGAAAAATAGAACAAATCTTGTCAAATCATATTCAAATGATACATTATCTTATAGTATTATATGTATATCTTTTTTATTTTATTTATACATTAGTTTTAAAATTTATTTCATATCCCTATTTTTCACATTTTCAAAAAATTTTTCAATAATTGGCATTTTTTCATATATTGCAAAAATTGATGATTTTTTAATGGAAATCTTGATAAAATACACAATTATATATAATATATTTAATAAACATTTAAATGTTAAATAGTTGAAATTATAATTAAATTAATTTAATTTACTTTAATTTACTTTCATATTTAAGATTTAACTGATGACTTTAGTTTTTAAGTCTTTCTTTTTAATTTAAGATTTATTTAACTATAAGTTTTTAAAATATTCAGAGGTAAAACCATGGTTAAAATTAATGAAAACTATCTTTTATTACAAAATAGTTACCTTTTTGTTGAAGTAAACAGACGTGCAGAAAAATATATGGAAGAAAACCCAGATAAGAACATTATTAAAATGGGTATTGGAGATGTAACCAAACCTTTAGCCCCTACTGTAATCAACGTTTTCAAAGATGCAGTTGATGAAATGGCTGAAGCTGATTCATTTATGGGATATGGTCCTGAACAAGGATACGAATTTTTAGCAGAAGCGATAATTAAAAATGATTTCAATAAATGGGGTGTAGACTTAGACCTTGATGAAGTGTTCATTTCCGACGGTGCAAAATGTGATACCGGAAATATTCAAGAAATCTTTTCCTTAGACAATGTAATTGCAGTAACCGACCCTGTTTATCCTGTATACGTTGATACCAATGTAATGGCAGGAAGGTCCGGAAACATCAAGGATGATGGAATGTATGAAAACATCGTATACCTCCCATGCACTGAAGAAAACAACTTCGTTCCAGAACTTCCAAGTGAACCTGTAGACTTGATTTACCTTTGTTTCCCAAATAACCCAACAGGTACTACCTTAACCAAAGATGAATTGGCTAAATTTGTAGAATATGCAAAGGAAAATGATGCTCTTATCTTATTTGATGCTGCATATGAAGTTTTCATTACCGAAGATGATGTACCTCATACCATCTATGAAATTGATGGCGCTAAAGAAGTAGCTATTGAATTCAGAAGCTTTTCAAAAACCGCAGGATTTACAGGTACACGTTGTGCTTACACTGTTGTTCCTAAAGAAATTAAGATTAAGGATGCAGAAGACAACGAGCAATCTGTCAATGCATTATGGAACAGAAGACAAACAACCAAATTCAATGGTGTTTCCTATCCTGTTCAAAAAGCCGCAGAAGCAGTATTCAGTGAACAAGGACAAAAAGAAATCATAGAAAACATTGAATACTACTTAGAAAATGCAAGAATCATTCGTGAAAGCCTCTCTGACATTGGATTGAATGTTTACGGTGGAGTCAACTCTCCTTACATTTGGGTAAAAACTCCAAATGATATGGAATCCTGGGATTTCTTTGATGTTCTTTTAAAAGAAACAAATATTGTAGGTACTCCTGGTTCTGGATTTGGTCCAAGTGGAGAAGGATACTTAAGATTAACTGCATTCAACACTTTAGAAAACACTAAAGAAGCTATGAGCAGAATTTCTAAATTATCCTTTTAAATCTTTTCTTTAGGATAATTATTCTCTTATAATTCAAACTTCATTAGGATAGTTATTTCTATCTTTAAATTTGAACTTCTTTGGGATAGTTATTTCTATCTTTAAATTCTATCTTAAAATTCAAAATTTAAATTTTATTTTACTTTATTTATTATATTTTTTTGGTGAAAAAATGGAAGTTAATTCTCTTTTAATTGAAGAAAATGATGATTTACAAGGTTTATTCTCAAAATATGGTGCTTTAGCATTGGAAAAGCAGGAAGCATTATCTGCACTTGTTGGAAATGCTGAACCTGAACTTGATATTGAAAAAGGAATTGTTGCTTTTGGTGAGAAAGAATTCCCTATTCAACTTATTGGATTCTTAGACCCTGATGAAGACACTTGGTCTTGGGCTTGGGATAACGAGGGAATCGGTTTTCCTGAAGAATTGATTGAAGAGGCAAAGGCAGTTAAGGAATTTGGTGAAAAGCAAAATGTTCCACAATTATGCGAAAATGTATTTGTTGCAAACTTGACTGAAGCTCATATATTGGTTATGACAATATCTTCTCTATTTGGCAATGATGCATATTGCGCTGTCGATTATGGAAGTTTTGTCTTCTTTGTTACCATTGAGTCTGATGAGATACAGATTAGTGATGATATTGATGTATTTGCAAATGTCATAAACGATTTCCATCGTAAATTTGAAGTAAATCATTTGAAAGCTTTAAGTGGGTATTCTCAACTTAAAGGCTATGAATATAAGGATAGGGATGAATTTTGCATTGTAAAAGTTGGAGATGACAGAATTGTTGTCACCTTGACTGAAAGAAGAAACATTTATGCTATTAAAGTCATTAGAGCTTAATGATTTCTATTTTTTTATTTTTTTTACCTTTTTATAACTTTATATTGTATAACTTTATAATTTTATAATTATAATAAATTCCAAAGTCTAATGGGTGTTATTATGGATAAAGAACTAATTGATGAGATCAATTATGAAATTCAATTATTGATTAAATCAGGTTTTTATGATGAAGATGAAATGTTGGAAATAATAGATGATGAGTTCATTGAAGAGGATATTTCACAGGATTTAATTTCAAAGATCCTTTTGGAAAATAAGGAAACTATAGGCAAAATCAATGAGGATTCAGAGGATTTCACCAATCTTAAAAATGCCTTTTTGGACTTGAGCAAGGAAAACATCATTTCAATTCATAATGCAGGATATGATATAGAAGAGGGAATTCAGGATTCCTTTGAGCTTTTCATTCACCTTAGAAACAATAAGTTCTCTCCTATTGGATTCTGCTTCTATACCTTTGAAGATATTGAAAATGTTCTGGAAGAAAATGATTTAGCCATTGCATTCGGTGACTTTGAATATGATGAGAAAAAAGGTTTGGAAATAGCCAAAAAGATTGTAGCAGTTTTAAAAGATTATGATTTTGAAATTGTTTGGAACGAATCTGTAGATGAAAGGATTATGATAAAAGGCTTTGATTGGAAAAAGCATTTTGATGGAAAAGAGTATTCCATGGATGGGGCACTTGAAGATTTCATTGAACTTAATAAGTAAATTAAGCTATTTGTGGTTTTATGAACAATAGATCAAAGGAGATTATTGAAGAGGCAATTTCACAGGGAAAGTGGACTTGGTTGGAAATTGACAGCAATTCTAATTCATTGTATTTGGAATTTGAAAATCTTAAATTATCCTCTAGACCCATATTTGACAATTCATATAGAGGAGAATTGGCAATCCGTTTCGGTCAAAACATTTATCTGTCTTTGTTCTATAATGAAAAGGAAGATTTAAGCTTTTTGCATTTTAAGGAAGACTATTTGAATCATATTATCGATTCCAAGTAATTCATTACTGAAAAGTTCCCATATTTCTATCAGGAATTTTCTAAGCTTATAGTGAAATTCAAGTTTCAGGATTACGATTATTTAAGTGAGATCATTAGAAAATATGGCTATAAACAGGATTTGGTTGATAAAAGAAGTGAAAATAAGAATTATAATTTTTTATTATGTTTTGAATGCGAGAAAATAGCTATTGTTGTTGGCGGAGATTTCATCAACTGCTTCAATGATTTTGAATCCTTGAATGATGATGAGATCAAAAGGGTTTCTAATAATTGGGTCTTTTATTATTTGGATTATTGGAATAAGAAAGGAACTGAGAAGGAATATGCAGAGGATTTGCTTTGTGAAGAGTTTCCTTTAAAATAATAATAAATTAATCATTATTTTTTTAAAAAATATAAATTATTATATTAATATATAATTTAGTTCATTTGGTGTATTTATGGAACAATTGGAAAAAGGATACAATTATTTGGAGGAAAATAAGTATTTCTTTGGAGAAATCCCTCATGAAAATGCGGTAAAGATTGCTGACTATAAATTCTTTTGGGGATGTATCTGATGAATTGGCTCCTTTTGGATGTGAAGAGGCATATATTGCCTTTTGCGAATTATGTGATTGGCTTATTGACAATTCAAACACTCCAATAATTGATTGTTTCATATGGATTTTAGAGTCATGGGAATTGGGTTTGGATGATTTCAATGATGAGATTATTGAAAGTGAAAACATATTGAAAATCATTCAGGATCTTGACTTTTATGAAGATTTGATGAGCTTGGATTATACAGTGATTTCTACTGGATTTACCCAATTGATTCTTCAAGGAAAAATTGATATGGATGTAAAGAACATAATTCAGTTATCTATTTTACGTCAAATGAATTCACATCTATTGGATGCATTTTTAGGAACCAATGAACAATGCAAATATGAAAGATACATGTATCTTAGAAAGCTATTGGATATATTGGAAGATGCTTAATTGTTTCACATAATTATTTCAATAGTTGTTCGTATTTTAATTATTTTCTTTTTAAATTTTTTCACTATTTTTCTTAATATTTCTTTAATATCTATTTAATTATTCAATATGATAATATTTATAAATGTTAAGGAATAAAATATATATGGTCATTAAACTATGGATTTTTAAAAGACTAGTTCAAAACATTTTATTTAAGTTTTTAATTTATTATAATTTTTTCATTTCTATTTCAAAAGACTATACTTAACAACTATATAAAAATTATATGATGACTTAATTGGAAGGATACGAGGCATGAAATGTTGTGTTAGATAATCATCAGAATTTATTATATGATGACTTAATTGGAAGGATACGCTTAAAATATTTTTAATAAGGAGATTTTAAATGACTTGTAGTATATTAGTTGGAGGAGCTTGGGGAGATGAAGGTAAAGGAAAATGCATCACTTACCTTTGTAATAATGATAAGCCAAGCATTATTGCCCGTGCTGGAGTCGGACCAAATGCAGGGCATTCCGTTGAATTCAATGGAGAAAAATACGGTTTAAGATTAACTCCATCTGGTTTCGTACACAATGGTGCCAAACTCATGATTGGTGCTGGAGTTTTAGTCAATCCAGACGTATTGTTTAAGGAATTTGAAGATTTGAAGAAGTATGATGTAAAGGGAAGAATGTCTGTAGACCCAAGATGTGCAATCATCACTGAAGATCACATAGCCAAAGATAAGAGTTTCGAACACTTGTCAAAAACTATTGGAAGTACAGGTTCTGGCTGTGGACCTGCAAACTCAGACAGAGTTATGAGAACAATAGGTCTTGCAAAAGATGTACCTGAACTTGCTGATTATATTGAGGATGTCTCTCTTGCTTGTAACGAAGCTATTGACAATGGAGAAGACATTTTCATTGAAGGATCACAAGGATTCTCACTTTCACTTTATTACGGATCATACCCATATGTAACCAGTAAGGACACTACAGCTTCCACATTTGTAGCAGATGTTGGTGTTGGTCCAACTAAGGTTGATGAAGTTATCAATGTATTCAAATCTTATATTTCACGTGTTGGAGAAGGTCCTTTCCCAACGGAAATGACTCAAGAGGAAGCAGAAAGCAAAGGTCTTGAGGAATATGGTGTAGTAACTGGGAGACGTAGAAGAATCGGTTACTTTGATATGGAACTTGCTAAGGAATCCTGCAGAATCAATGGCGCTACCCAAATTGCATTAACCTGTGTAGACAGATTATTCGATTGTGCACGTGTACAGGATTACAGCGAATTGTCCGCTGAAACCAAATCTTTTATTTCTGATATAGAACAGGAAACAGGGGTGCCTGTTACCATTATTTCTACCGGGCCTGACTTAAAGGACACAATTGATTTAAGAAAAGAATTATTATAATTCTTTTTACTTTTTTTTATTTTTTTTTAAAATTAACAGAATTTTATTCACAGAATTTTTAACTTGTTTTTTGTAAATATAAAAATAGTTTTTTTTTTAAAAAAAGAATTAATAATAAAAAATAAAAAAAGAAAAGGATAGGATATTTAGTCGTTAGCTAAATTATCGAAGTATCCTTGGATGAAAATAACTGGAGTTCCTTTATCTCCAGAACCACTGGTTAAGTCACATAATGAACCAATCAAGTCAGTTAATACTCTTGGAGTGGTTCCTTCTGTAATCATTTGTCCGGTTAAGTCTTCATCTTTTTGTCTAATTTCTTTTTTGATTGCTTCTTTTAATTCATCACCATGTAAATCAGCGAATTTATTATCAGAAACATATTTCAATTTGATTTCATTTGGATATCCTACTAATCCATCAGTATGAGCTGGTGAAACAACAGGGTCAGCTAATTCCCAAATCTTTCCGACAGGATCTTTGAATGCACCGTCACCGTAAACCATTACTTCAATTTGTTTGCCAGTAAGGTCGATTAATCTTTTTTGAACTTCTCTAACTATGCTGTCTCCAGTTCTTGGGAAAAGTTTTAATCTTTCTTCTGTTGCTTTGTTGGAACCGAGTAATCCGAAATCAGGGTTACATCCAGAGTTTCCTACAGGTTCAGTTAAGACTTCGTGGAGTCCGAATACGTTAGCTCCTTCTTCTTTAAGCAATTTTGTGGTTTTTTCTCTTGTGTGGATATCACAGGTTAAAACATCAGTGTTATAGTCAAGAATTGTTTTTACATCATTGGAGAAGACAAATTCAACTTCACAGTCTTCACTTTCAATCAATTCTCTGTAGAAGTCAATCATATTGATTCCGGTAAATGGGTGTTTCCATGAACCGAAGGTTTCATAATATTCTTTTTCAGTGATGATGCTTCCTAAATTGTATTCGCTTTTATCTAAAACTTCTTCATCTAAAATACCGTTTCCAACTTCATCTGCTGGGAAAGAAGTTAAGAGAGTAATCTTATCCATTGCTCTTGCAATACCTTTTAAGATAATGGAAAATCTGTTTCTACTTAAGATAGGATTTGTTACTCCAATGTTTTTGGATGGGAACTTGTTTTCTAAATCTGTTGCAACATCGTCTACAGTAACATAGTTTCCTTCTGAAATACCTACAACTGCTTCTGTAATTGCAACGATATCTTTATCTTTGAATTCAAATCCTTCACTTTCTTTTGCTGC
>CAJOMK010000053.1 GCA_905235495.1 uncultured Methanobrevibacter sp. | reverse complement strand
TATATACAGCAGTTTGTTTGAAGGTTACTTTTACAGCATAGGTTCCTACCTTAAGACCTGAAATGCTTCTTGTACCTTTACCATTCACTACTTTTACAATATAGTTAGTGTTTCCAATCTTAACATCAACATTACCAGTAAAACCAACATCCGTAGTTACAGTAACAGTCGCTTTATCACCATAAGCAACATTGCTGACCTTAATGTTCAATTTAGGATCAATCAAATCCTTTACACTGAATGCAGCGGAACTCTCACTAGTATCAAAAAAATCATTACCAAAGTAGGTAACAGTAGCAAGATAATCACTAGGAGTCAAATCCTTAATAAACATCTTACCGTTTACCTTCAACTATAGCTGCAGAATAAACGATATCAGAATCGTTTTAATTTGACTTTAACATCACTAGTCAAGGTCTCCTTAGCACTGATATCAATCTCCGCTTTCTCTCCTTCTATAATATCATTAACCTTAATCCTCAATTAAGGATTAATTGCTTTTTTTTTTTAATCTTAAAGCTTGTAGAATTTTCTGATGCCTTGAATCTATCGTCATCATCATAGCGAACAGAAGTGGTGTAATTGCCTGCTTTCCAAGTATCATCAAAAGTGAATTGGGTATGGCCATCATTTATCATGACAGGATACTTGGATGTGTAACCATCTACCTTAACATAAATAGCACCATTTTAATTTTTTTTATGTGCAGTGATATCCGCAGTTGCTTGTTCCCCTAGATTGATGTCATCAACCTTAATGCCTAAATTAGGATTAGATCCCTTTTCATATACTTCAAATGTTGTAGAAGCTTTCTGGTGGATAATAAAGATTGGTTTCAGTATAATCAATTGTGACAGTATAATTGCCAGGATCCAAATATTTTTCCTGACTAAGAATAACACTCACCATAACCATCATGAAGGTTAAATTCATAAAATTTTTGGAATACTCCTAAAATCAGGGCAATATGTTGGAAGATTTAAAGCAATTAAATCTTTATCCGTATATATCTTAAGAACAGGAACTTGGCTTTTTTCAACATCGTCAATATGTATTCTTATATTAGGTTGTTTTCTTCCTTCAGAGGAGGTTTTCTTTGCTGTTTTCAATTTTTATTTTACTTTCATGGAGATTTTAGGGCTTCATCATTTCCTGTACTATTGCTCTCATCATAAATTATACTTTTGTTTTCATCATTCCCTGTTGTATGATTTTCATTATCATTTATATTGATATGGGCATCTTCAACTGTCATATTCCTTTTATTATCCTCTTGATTGATATATTTATTATTGTTATTATCTTGGATTAAATCAATAGCACTTAAAGGGGCTAAATAATATATAACAAAAAAATAAATATGCAAGCAAAATAAGAATTAGGCCATTAAAAAATCCTCATAATTTTGATATGTATATATAGTTTTCTATTGGACATATACATGATTTTTCATAAGTAAGTGCTTGCATACATACGTTTTTAAATAAAAAAAAGATAAAATTAGGGTTTTTAAAGAAATAATTGAATGAGAAAAATTATTAAAAAAAAAAGATAGAGAATACAAAAAATAATTATAAAGTTAGGAATATTCAATCAAGCAAATGCTTAATCAACCCATATTCCAGATCCATATCCTACAACAGACGCATAATCCAAAGTTATGTCACCACTTGTAGAATGCTGCAATAGTTCAAAGTTCTTTTGGCCTATTTTTTTGGAAAATTCCATACTTGCCATAGTTGGACCGTATCCACATATACTAATTTGTTCTTTTTTGACAACCTGATATAGTCCCTCAGTATTTGCATTGAACACTTCATTAAACACAAGGTTATCATACCCAATGGTCTTTTCCTGAGACTTAAAATGAGATAAATCAGTACTATCAATCAAAGTGATTTTTCTTCCCAAGTTTTGGCTAGATTCATAGATTGAATTTGCCAAATCTTTAGAAGTTTCAACTGATTGATCCATCATGCAGATTGGAACTATCTTAAAGTTGCTGTCAAAATATTTTAGGAATGGGAGCTGAACTTCACAACTATGTTCCTTTAAGTGTGCATTGAAATCAACTTTAGCAAAATTAGAGTTTTTGATGATTTCAACTGCAAGTTCATTGTCTACATCACAGACTCCATTTGGAACTATCCAAGAACCTTCATTGTATACTGAAACATCTGCTCCATATCCTGTATGGTTAGGACAAATGATTACAAAGGTTTCTGGATAACCATCTTGGACTAATTTTGAATAGGCATGAGCTGCAGTTGGGCCAGAATAGACATAACCTGCATGTGGAACCATAATTGCATTTACTTTTTTTTCCTTGTTGATTCTGGATAATTTTGGCACTTCTCCAGGACCTAACCTATGTTTAAAACAGTCTTCAATTGATTCTCTTAAGTGTTTTACATTACTTTCATAAAATGCCCCAGCAACTGCAGGTTCTCTAATCATATTTTCACCCATTTTTAAATTTTCATATAAATAAATTTTATTTTAATTATATTTTTAATAAATATAGATTTAATTTACTATAATATAAAAGTTTTATATTAAATAACTAAATAAAAATAATATTTGAAAAATAGATGATGATTAATTAAAATAGATTAAAACTGTTAAAAAAAAGATAAAAATAATTAAAGAAAATTCCTCCCAACAAGTGAAAAATATTTTAGTCCATGTTTTGCACTCCGAAGGAGCGGAAAAAACTGGCATTAGAATTTAAGTTCAAAGTCAGAAGATTCAATGTCTAAATCTTCGTCTTCGCCAAGAATTCCTCTTTCTCTTAAGATTTGTCTTGCAAGTAACCAGTAGATTAAAGCAATAGCTTTTCTACCTTTGTTGTTAGATGGAACACAAATATCTACATTAGCAAGTAAGTTTTCAGAATCGCATAAACCTACTACAGGAATACCGTTTTGTTTGGATTCTAAAATTGCTTGAGAGTCTGATCTTGGGTCAGTTACAACAATAACTTTAGGTTCAATGAATTTAGCGTATTGTGGGTTGGTTAAGGTACCTGGGATGAATCTACCAGGAATGGTTTTACAACCAATGATTTCACCGAATTTTTTAACAGGAGCTTGACCGTATTGACGGGTAGCTACTACTAAAATGTCATCTGGGTCGTATTTTGCTAAAAATTTAGCAACAGCTCTGATTCTTTCATCAGTTTTACGAACATCTAAGACATATAAACCATCGGATCTTACACGGAAAATGTATTTTTCCATGTCACTAGTTTTTTGTTGGGTACCAATGTGTAACCCAGCAGCCAAATACTTTTCTAAAGGGATTAATAAATCTGACACTTTATCACCATAATATATAAAAATTTTTCTTTTTATTTATTAAATTGTTAATAGCATAATAATAGTCATACAATATGTTTAATGACTTTATTTCTTTAATTAAATTATTAAAAAAATAAGATAAGAATTCTAATAAAACCCATTGGGACCTTATTGAATTCTTGTCTTGAAAATCAACAAATTTATTCATCTTTGATAGTAATGCAGTCGTTAGGACACATGTCGACACATACTTCACATAAAGTACATTCATCTTCATGATCAGTTACGATTTTGTCTCCGTCTAAGGAAAAGATTTCCATAGGACACATATCTACACATTCACCACAGTCTGCATTTTCACATTTGCTTGTATCAATAACAACAGTTGACATTTTTACACCATTTTCTTCTAAATTTTTTTTATTAATTAATAATTTAATTAATAAACTTGAATAAATACTAAAATCCCATTTTATTAAAGCCTATTAATTAATTACCTAAATAAATCTTATTTCAACATTTACTATTAAAAAGATTTAATTTAATAGTTAATAAATTTAACTACTTATTAAAGTAAATTTCGCTCAAAATTTACTGTAATCATGATTTTTGAACTTAATTGAGATAGAATTTCTAATATAAATTAGCCATTCTCGGATTGGACATTTCATCCTCAATTCTAATGAGTTCATTTAATTTAGCTATTCTTTCTCCACCTATTGCACCTGTCTTTATCATAGGAGCACCAAATGCAATTGCCAAGTGCGCAATGGTCTCATCACAGGTCTCACCAGATCTGTGGGAAACTACAGGCATTACACCATTTTCCTTAGCTAATCTTACTGTTTCATAAGTATCAGTTAAAGTACCTATCTGATTCGGTTTGATGATGATTGCATTTGCAGCATTCATTTCGATTCCTTCAGCCAACAATTCGCTGTTGGTTACGAATAAGTCATCCCCACAAATGCGGCATTTATTGCCGATTTTTGAAGTGAGCTCTGCAAATCCTTCAAAATCTCTTTCATAAAAAGGATCTTCAACATAAAACATATGATAAGTATCAATCAAGTCTTTCACATAGTCAACTTGGTCTCCAGAATCTCTTTTAAGACCATCTTGACCATATACATACTTGTCTTCTTCTTCACTCCAGAATTCAGATGAAGCCATATCCAAACCAGGCTTGATTATAAAACCAAGTTCATCACCAACCTCTTCACAAGCTTGAGCTTGAATCTCCAAAGCCTGATTATTGGTGATGTTTGGAATCCATCCTCCTTCATCACCTTTTCCACAGGTAAAGCTAGGGTCCTTCTTAGATATGAGTTCCCTTAGTCTCTTATGGACTTCAACATTAGCAAAAACCGCTTCTGTTATGTCTCCTGCTCCAACAGGAACAACCAAGAACTCTTGAATATCTGGTGCATTAGGACCTGCATGTGCACCACCGTTCATCATATTACCTAATGGATAAGGTATCTCATTAATGAAATTTCCGCCTAAGAAATTATAAAGCGGTAAGTTATAACTCATTGCCGCTGCTTTAGCTGCAGCCATTGAAACAGCTACAATGGTGTTACCGCCAATTGCAGATAAGTTGTCGGTTCCATCAATTTCTTTTAGAACTTCGTCAATATCTTCAATGTCCTCAGCAGCCATACCAATAAGTTCAGAGGAAATTAAATCTTCAACCTCAGTGATTACTTGACTTACTCCTCCTTCTGGGAAGGAAACAACTTCTCTAGAACCTGTACTTGCACCACTTGGTGCAGCAGCTCTTCCAAATCCGTTCCAAGTAATTATATCTACTTCTACAGTAGGATTTCCTCTACTATCTAAAATCTTTCTAACGCAAACATCTTCGATAACGCTATCCAAAATAACACCTCAAAGCAAACCATTCTTTAATTTATTCAGATATTATTAAGATAATGCAAAATAAACTAGTTTTTTAAAGATTTCGTTAGACCAATTAACTGATAAAATTATTTAACATAATACTAATTTATAAACCTAGTATTAACTAAAGATTTAAAGATTATACATTAATTAAACATAGTATTCACTAATCATTAAATATCTAATCTAATATATTTAATTACCAATGAGATTCAAAAGAATCCTTCAATTCGTCTTACCATAATCTATAATGGATATAAAATCATAAAAAAAAAAAAAACTAGAAGGTTGATTTATAGATTGCATATGATATTCTTAATTTAAGAAATAAATAAATTTAATAATTTTAATTTATTTATAATAATATTAAGTTTTTTATTATTTAAATACTTAATCATAATTAAATGACCAAATAAATATAATCTTAATAATATTTTACTAATTATAAGTTTAGCAACTAATTCTTTTAATTAAAAAAGAATAAAAAATTTCACCAATTATAAGTTTAGCAACTAATTCTTTTAATTAAAAAAGAATAAGGTAAAAGAATAAAAGATTTATTCTTTATGTCTAACGTTTAAAGGTAAAATACCTAATTCAAGTTCTTTAGTAGCTATATCAATAGGATCAAGAGATTTGGAACTTTTTAATAATTTTTCAATTTCCTTATGAGGCATTGGTTTTGCACCCATTGAAAGTTGAATAGCCCTTGCACCTAAGACTCTAGCTTTTTCGAATCTTGTTAATTTTTTTGTATTGTTTTTATTTGCAGCCATTATTTAACTCCTAATTATTAAACAATAATCAATAGTGTATACTATTAATAGCTAATTAATTCCCATGATTGAAAATAATAAAATAAAACCTATAAATAAAAAATAAAAAAAAGGATTTAAGATTATTCCCAAGTTTCAACATGAGAAATTAACATTCTTCTACAACAATATCTTGTAATACCCATATCATCCAAAATATCTTTTGATTCTTCACCATCAGCTAATCTACGGTTATATTCATCAAAATATGCAGAAACGGGTTTTCCACAACTTATACATCGTATAGGTATCATATAATCATCATTTCCTTTTTATATAAAACAATATTTCATAATTAAAAAATATGAAATAATCAATTGAATTTTACAGCTTTTCCCAATCTCAAATGAAAAATTAAAAAGATTGAAAATACGTACAGAGAATTTAATAAATTTTACAAACTTCAAAAAAGACTTGATGCCCAATTTAAAGGAATTGTAAAATTTATTTTAAATATATAATGTATAAAAATTATCTGTAACTTTTTTGTTTACGAGCTCTAGCCCCAGGACCACCGTATTTCTTAGATTCAGAACGTCTTGGATCCCCTACTAACATGGTTCTGTCATATTGAGTGTAAATCTCTTTTAAGTCCATGTCTTGAGTCCATTGTACTAAACCTTTTGCAATTACCATACGTGCAGCTTCAGCTTGGCCCATAACTCCCCCACCATTAACTCTGATGGAAATGTCTACTTGGTTAGCAACATCTCCAGCTAATTCTAATGGTTCGGTTAATTTTAAACGTGCAAGTTCTGGAGAATAAAGTTCTAAAGGAACTTTATTGATTCTTACTTTACCAGTACCTTCTCTTACAGTACCTCTTGCAATAGCTGTTTTACGCTTACCGCTTTTATGAACAACTTTCATAACAATTACTCCATAATTTAATATAATTCGTAATAATCCTTAATTAGAACAAATCAAAGCTTTTAGCTAAATTATTCGAATTTAGCTCCTAAAAGTTTAGAGATTTCTCCTAATTCCATTCCTTTTTTAATGTCGTTATATTCAGCTTCAGGCATGGTTATAAGTTCAGCATCAGCATACTCTTCAGGCACACTTACAAATGCTTTGAATCCTTTGAAAGCAGTTTTACCTTTTGCTTTTTTCATAGGTAACATACCTTTTACGGTTCTTCTGAATATATCTTCTGGTCTTCTTGGATATTTAGGACCTAAGTCACGAGGGTTAGAGATAGATGCTCTGTCCACTCTTTGTTTGTATTTAGCATAAGCCCAATCCTTATTACCAGTTAACATTATTTTTTCAGCGTTGAGAACTACAATCTCTTCGCCTTCGAGAAGTTGCTTGCTGACTACACTAGCAAGTCTTCCTAAAATATGTCCTTCACCGTTAATAATCATCATTTTTACACCAATCCTTTAACTTATAACATAATCTTAACATTGCTGCCTTTAGGATTTGCTTCTGCAAGTTCTGCAATGGAAATAGCTTCACTGCCGAATTTTTCGATTTTTGCTTCAGCGTTTTTAGTGAATCCTAATGCTGCGATAGTTACTTTGTGATCTAATTTACCGTCAGATAATACTTTACCTGGAATAACCACAGTTTCTCCTTCAACAGTATATTTGTTAATGTGAGAAAGACTTACTTCCGCTTGGTTTCTAGCAGATTTTTCGAGCTTGATAGCAACTTCTTTCCAGATACCTACTTCTTCCTCATAAGACTGTTTTCTGAGATTGTAAATAAGATCAATAAGGTTAGGATTAGTTTTCTTAATTTCTCTAGCCATTATTAACTTCCTCCTTCACTAAATGTGATAAACTCATCTGCTTTAGAATCTAAAACATCACAAGCTTTCAATAAAACCTCTTTAGGAGGCATTGATCCATCAGTTTCAATTTTAAAAATAAAATCATTTTCACGATAACCAACATTGATAAATTTAGAATCTGCTGCTTTCGCTGTTCTTACACAAGTCTTACAAAGAGAACAGTTTTCAATGTCAACAATATCGATTCTTCCTTCTTCTCTGTCAGCTTCCAATACGCCTCTTGGACAATTTTCAGCAACAGCATAAATAACTTCTTCATCTTCATTGAAAGTTATGTCAGGATATTGCTTATAAGCGCAAACAGTGGTTGGCACCCATTTTGCATGGTCTTTACCAATTCCTAATTTTGCTACAGCTTCTAAATCAACTTCTTGATCCTCTTTTAATTTCAATAGAGGGATGGTATCGTATACTGGTTTAATTTTTGAGTCACCACAAGATTTTAAATCCTTGGAGTATACAGTTTTAGGACCTTTTTCCCTTAAAGAGAATGAAACGCTACATCTTGGACAATATTCCCCTTTTTCACTATCACAATCGCAATCTTCAGGAAGCACTAAGCCTTCAATAGATGCCGCATCGGAAACTAAAGGAGTTAATCCTAATCTATGAGCTAATACTTCATCAAACATTGCAGAATCATTTTTAACTATGAATACATCTTCAATAGCTAACTTTGGTACTTTCATCATTGCAATTCTTCTAATAGCATTAACAAAAGGCACTTCTGCATCATAGACTATAAAAGTCATGGAATTTTCATCTTGCTCTTTGACATCAATTTTCATATTAAACCCTTCTTATACTCTTCTTCCTCTTCTACCGCCTGGTCTTCCAGTACCATCATGAGGTATAGGAGTGATATCTTCAATTTTACCAATTTTGATTCCAGCTCTTGCTAAAGCACGAATAGTTGCTTGAGCACCAGGACCTGGACTTCTAGGACCGTTTCCACCAGGAGCTCTTACTCTGATATGTAATCCAACAAAACCTTTTTCTTTTGCGTCTTCAGCTGCTCTGTTAGCTGCTTCCATAGCTGCAAATGGAGAGGATTGTTGTCTGTCAGCACGAACTACTTTACCACCAGACCATTGACAAATGGTTTCTGCTCCGGTAATATCAGTTACAGTTAAGATAGTATTGTTAAAGGATGAATAAATATTAGCTATTCCCCATTTTTCATCTTTTGCCATAATAACACACCTTATTGATTTTCACCAGCTTCAGTAGCTGCTTTATTATGTTCTTCAATCTGTTTAGCTACAGGGGAAGAGTGGTAGAAACCAACTGCTTCTTCTTCTCCTCTTTTAACAACATAACTTGGAGAATTTAATTTTTTACCGTTTAAAGCAATGTGTCCATGTACTACAAACATTCTTGCTTCTTTAGCAGTACGAGCTAAACCTTTTTGGAAAACTATAGTTTGTAATCTTCTTCTTAAAATATCTTCAACAGTTAAGTCAAGAATATTTTCTAATTGGGCATTTTCATCAAGGATTCCTGTTCTTTTCAAGTGTCCTAATAACTCTTCAGTTTCAACTTTTACTTGATCTTGAGAGAAACCGAGTAAGTATCTTGCTTCCCTACTGTATTTTCTAACTAAAGTATCAGCTTTCCAAATTTCTTTTTTATTTTTTAAGCCGTATTTAGACATTAATTTGTTTTCAGTTTTAATTCTTTCTGCATTCCAAGGATGAGGTGGTGTATCATACTTTTTCCTTGCTTTTCTTGGATGTCCCATAATCACATCTCCTTATCTTCATATATATAATTATATAATTTTATTATAAAATATTCGTAAAAATCTATCGAGTTTACCTAAGTACAATAAAAGATGAAATTATCTTCTTCTACGACTTACACCGACAGTAGAACTGTGTCTGAAAGTAGATTTAGTTCTTTGTCCTCTAACTGGTAAACCAACTTCGTGTCTTCTACCTTTGTAACTTCTGGTCTTTTTCATTCTGTTTAAATCGTCTCTTAAAGTCATGTCAAGATCAGATTCAATTAAATGAAGGTCTTCACCAGTAGTATAATCTTTACGTCTGTTTAACATCCAATCAGGAATATTGTATTCTTTTGGATTTTCTAAAAGCGCTTCGATTTTAGCAACATCTTCTTCAGAGATGTAACCGATTTGATCATCAGTATTTAATCCTAAGGTAAGACAGATAGATTTAGATAAGGATAATCCAATACCTTTAATTTCAGTTAAAGCATGTTGGATAGTTTTGTTACCATCTATGTCCTTTCTGGATATACGCACTAAGTGCTTAAAGTCGTCTTCCATTAAAGTAACCTCCATATCATTTTTTTTAGGAGCGAACCCACGAGACGTTAATTAAAAAATTTAGCGGATTCGAATGCTTTATTTTAAAGCACAGTTTTTTCAACAATGTAAAACTTAGTCTGACAATAGTCTAAACTTAAGGATTTAAGCTATTTAACCAATGCCAACCAAGAGTTCATATCAGTTTCAAGCACTATTTAATAATTCTAATTAAATAATAACTACTCTCAGTTTACTAAAAGATAGAGTAACTTAATACTCAATAATATTACTAATAAACTTTTAAAGCCATAACTAGATTATAATTTTAACTAATTAAAAAAAAAAAGCAAACTAAATAAATCCAACTCGTAAAGCTTATTTGAATTGTGATTTACCTTAATGATAATTTGATTATGAGTGATATTATCATTAATATATAATCCTATTAAGTAGAATTATATTAAATTGCTATACACTAATAAACGCCGAGACTGGGATTTGAACCCAGGCGAGGTGAACCCTCACGGGATTTCCAGTCCCGCGCCTTACCAGGCTAGACTATCTCGGCAATCTAGTTAATGATATCAGATATAGAACTGTCTAATATATAATTCACTGATATGAAAATATAAGTAATTAATACTATATAAAGGTTTTGATATTTGGACCATAATTTTTTAAAAAACAAGTGAAAATTCAAAATTATAGCCACAAATTAATATTGAACTTGATAATATTTAAATATTTTTTATGAATTTATAGTAAAGTTTATATATGAGAACTAAAATTCAGGATTTTTTTGATAGGGAACTGATTATAAAATTTTTCAAAAAAAGCTGTTTTAATTATGAATACATGGAAATTAAAGTAGCGAATTAATTCAAAGAGTCATTCATTTAATCTTCTCTCCACTTTAGTATTCAAATCATCAATAACATCTTTAATTGCAGGATCCTTTGTCAAATCATATACAATATTGAAATAAAAGAGAGCTGGAACCACTTTCTTATCTTCATCCAATTGGAATCCAAGGTTTTTGCATATTGTAATCACTTCAACACTTGGACCATAAGGCAATCCTTTTGACTTGAAATATTCCTTAATGTCATCTATAGAATCATCATATTCTTTTAAAATATTTTCATCTAGAATATTTTCATCTAAAACATTATTTAGAATTGCTCTTTGTATAATCATCATTATAATATCTGCTAAATTTATTTAAATAGACCAGCTGATTTTAGATTTTCTTCATCATTTGAGTCATGATATTCATTAAGATAATAAATTGATAAGTTTTCAAAGGATTTGGCTAAATCTTCAGTAGAATGATCATATTTGAATGAATTGATAGTCAAGTCATAATATTCATTCCAATCACCATTATGCTTATGAATTTCACATAATCCAAAAATGGCTTTTACATTAACAGGATTATAATCATAAGCCAATTTGAAGGATTTTAGGGCATTGCCGTATTCATTGAAATGCAATAATACATTTCCATAATTCGAATAAAGGAGAAGAATAATCTAAAATAAGAGGATATTTCTTTTTTATTTCTTTATTGATTGTAATCTGGAATAAAAGCTCTTCTAAAAGATTTTTGAATACATAATTCTCCTTCAACATATTCCTTATTCAAATTGATGTTTTCCTTTGCAAATTCCATGGCCTCATCATATTTTTCTTCACTTACAAGAAGATTCATTTCTTCAATAATCTTTGGAATAGGCTTTATTTCCATAATATCACTTTGTTTTAATGGCAATTAAATTGAATAGAATTAACTGTTTAATAATTCTTTTTTCTTTGCTTCAAATTTCCTCTTCAGTAATTTATTCCATCTTTAAGAAGATCATGATACTCTCTAATCTCTTCTGGAATATCACGGACAACTTGTTGGGACTTGAGGTGATTCTTCCACTTCAAAGGAGCCAGTATTTAATTTATTGACCAATCTGGTTTCAAAATTGTTCAACATGTCATCATCCAATGTTTTGAGCAAAAGAACCTTTTCACCCAAATTGAATTTGATTCTATTGTCAGCAATTCTATCCAAATGTTCAGTGCTTATGTCATCATAGTCTATTTTGAAGGAATCCTTGACCTTACCATTCAATCTGCTTCTCTTTTCTACATACATGGAATTTTCATCCAGTTTAATAGCTCCATTGAATGTGTTTTCCTTGCCGTCAATAGTCTCTATTAAAAGGCCTAAGAAATCAAATTTCACATTTCTTGATTTGATTTCATCTGAAGGCATGTTTCCTTCCGGATTGAATAAAAAACCTAATCTTCCCATAGTATCAAAACCTGAATTATTTTTAAGTTATACTCATCTTTTAATAATAATATAATTATTTTAAAATAATATAATATTATTATCTTAAATAAAGTCATCTTCATTCCATCCTTGGGTGACTATCCAGGTTCCCTTAGGATATTCGTTCACTGTTCCGTCCAAGCCCTTGAGGATTATCGGCTCGTTTGTTATAATTGACTCCGCAGGAACTTCTATGACATCTCTGGTCTCAAAGAACTCATGGTTCCTTGTCGACAAGGCTGTAATTTGCCAAGTATTCATGTGCAATCTGCCTTTTCTGACCCTCAGTCAACGGCTCCTCGCCGTATATGAACTCGCAATCCCTTTCACCTGGAACTAATACTGGAGTTGTTATAAGCAAGGAATCTCTTGATTTTGTAACAACTTCTATAATACTAAAACACTCCATTGAAAAATAGCTAAATTTGGTGAACAGGCTTATTAGCCTTCAACCAACATAGTGGAAAATTAGAAAAAAATAAGGATATTGAGAATTATAAAAATGTGGAAACCTACCCTATATAACACTATTAAAAACCCCTTCTGCAAAAATTTTATAAAGCAGAGTACTAATAAGACCATTTAAATATAGTAAAATAAGAAAAAATATTAAGGGTTTAATATTAGTTCATTAAACCAAATGTTTTTACTAAACTAAATATATGTAAGTATTTACTTTCACAAAACTTATTTATATATCTTTTTGAATACATTATATTATTATATTTGTAAAATACTTGGAGGGGTATAAAATGGATAACTCATTAAAAATTTTAAGCATACTTTTAATATTATTGTTTTGTTTTTCTCCTTTAGGGGCTATTGATTTAGGCCAAGGAGATAATAGTACTCAAATTAA
>CAJOMK010000052.1 GCA_905235495.1 uncultured Methanobrevibacter sp. | reverse complement strand
TGCAAGACTAAAACAAATAACAAACGAAAATCAAAACACATAAAAAAAATAAATTGGGAAAAAATCAAAAAAGGATTAAATAGAAAATTAAAAAAAAAACATTTTTTTGCGAGTCGCCCTCTTGAAAAATAAAAAAAAAAAGTTATAGAGGAAAAAATTCCTCAAATTTAAATTAATTAACTGCCTTCGTAACGATCAATTGATCAAAAGCAACGCCTACAGTTAAGTAGAGCACTCCTCTAACAATTAAAACTACACCGACTAAAACTATGATAAATAATGGGTCAGTTATTGCGAAAATACCTAAGAGGAATGCAATGATACCGAGAATCAATATCAATACAAATCCCCATCTGGATATGCCTTCAGAATAAATAATACCGAGAATACCTACAACCATCAATATGATTGCAATCAAATAAAAGTTGTATGCTGTAAGGAAAGCTAATGGAGCTAAATCAACAAAGAACATGAATCCCAATAGTATCAATAAAAGCCCTAACAATATATTAAGCACTGAACTGCCAGTAGAAACACTCCGTAATGAAAATGAATTAAAGATTAACACTAAACCAAGATCTATTAAACTTAAGCCTGCAAATATAGAGACTACCCCTGCACTTACCAATGGGTAGGCTATAATATATAATACCTAATAAAATTAATAAAATTCCTAATAATTTTGTATTATTCATTAAATCACCAGCCCCATATTTATTTATGATGATATTTATACTTTTTATTATAAAAATGACCAAAATCTATCAATCGAAAAATAACTATAAAGAAATATGTAAAAATTTTACATGAAATTGTGAATAAATTTCATGAAAATTAAAATTAAGTAAAACGATTAACTTAATTAATATTAACGCTAAATACATATATAAACAAGACTTTTTTTGGAGACAAGGAACGGATAGTATGAAATTGAGAGAAGAAAATGAATCACTGAAAGAACATTTAAAAAAAGAAAATGAAACTAGGAAAGAACATTAAAGAAAAGAAAATGAAACCATAAAGGAACATTTAAGTAAAGCATTTTCATTAAAAGAGGATGCTGCATCACATGAAGAAATTCGTTCACGTCTCTTGGATGGGGGAATAATTACTGGAACCAATTTGTGTGTATTGGTATGTGCAATGATAATCGCATCCGTTGGACTTAATATGAGTTCCACCGCAGTGATTATAGGTGCAATGTTGGTTTCCCCTATAATGGGAAGTATACTTGCTACAGCATATGGAAGCGTAGCCAATGACTTTAGAGTGATGAAAAACTATACAATCAGTTTTAGAATGCAGATTGCAATAAGTGTTGCAGCAGCGCCAATCTATTTTTTCCTCTCTCTCCAGTAAAAGAACCAACTGTTGAATTGCTTGCTAGAACATCCCCAAGTTTCTATGATGTGCTAATTGCATTCTTTGGTGGGCTAGCAGGAATCATTGGACAAACAAAAATTGATAAAACAAACACTGTTATCCCAGGTGTTGCAATTGCAACAGCATTGATGCCTCCATTATGTACCTGTGGATATTCAATCGCAAATGGAAGATTAGACATGCTCTTGGAGCGAGTTATCTCTTTATCATAAACGCATACTTCATTTTCCTTGCAGCATGTATTATTTTAAGCATTGTGAAAATACCACATGATGGAATTAACAGAAAGAGAATGAAAAATACGTCGTTTCATAATGTGCGATACCTAGTATAATAGCTGTTTATTATATGCTTTAACAATTTTGTAAAAATGATAAAAATATGGAGGCAAATTCTTGCCTCCTAAAAAATAAATGCTAATTTTTGAAATATTTAATCTAAAAAAATAATTAATTTTATATTAAAAATACTATTTTTGTTTGATAAATTCTTCAGGACCCTTAAATAATTCAAAATCTTGAACATACTCTTTTCCAGTGAGCATTGCAATCTCTGCCTTTTCCAATTCCTTACCAATATATGCTGCATGATCCAATCTAGTTACAAGACCCTTTTCAATAATCTCTTCATAGATTTCACTTGCAGACCTTCCTTCAAAGCTTATGGTTGGCTTTGTTTTCTTAAAGTGAGTTGCAACTATATAAGAATCCTTAACGCTAATTGCATGTTCCACTCGAATCTTAAAGCTTCCTGCCTTATCCCTTACAAACTTGATAGGTGCATCCTGTTTTACTGTAGGAACATTGTCATCCTGCTTCAAGTCAAACCTTTTCTTCTTGTCCTTGAATACAAGAAGGTCAACACCTAAATCCTTAGGAATGGACTGTCTGTTTTTAGCTAAAAACATCATTTTAGACGCAATTGCCAATTCCCTTACACTTCCATAGGTCTTGCCACTTTCCTCAGGAGTGAAGAGTATGCTTGCACCAAGTTCCTGCAAGAACTGCATTTGCACCTACAGAATCAGTATCCATAAGCTCGATTACATTCCCTATACCAAAGAACATTGGCCTCTTGTCAATTTCATGATAATCGTGGAATGCAATGATTGAATATACAAGGCTTGCACTGTTGACAGGGTCTAAAATCAAGTCGCAAATAACTTCAAGACCGTCACAAGCTTCAACTAGCTTTTGCATAGATGCCACCCTATCTTCAGGAGAGTGAGGCACATAACCTCCACTGTAATTAGTTGGCAATAAAACTGCAGGAACATTCTTTTCCTTCAATAAAGGCAATACTTCCTCATAATTACCATTGTCTAAACTTAAGACCATATCAATACCATGGTTTACAGCTGCTTCAATTTCCTTAGGATTCAATGTGTCAATAGTTAAAGGCCTATCTCCTACGATTGGTCTTAATGTATCAATCAAATCAGGTATCTCATCAGATCGGTCTTCACCAGCAATCATACCAATGTCTATCATGTCAGCGCCAGAAGCAATGAAGAATTCTGCCTTTTTAATCAAGTCCTCTTTTGATAAAATAGGAGCACTTGCAATCTCAGAGAGTACCCTCATTGGGAAATCCTCACCAACAGGAAGGTTTCCAACAAGAATGTTGTTTTCTTTCTTAAGCAATTCATCTCTCTTTTCCATATCATTTTCAAAGTCTTCAATGAATTTCAATGCTTGCTTCTTTTTTTCCTCTATTACCAATTTATCAGCAGGAGTGGACTGTGATAGTTCCAAATCATCGACAAGGTCCAAAACCATAGCAAGGTCTGCAGCATCAGTTGATGCCTTGTAGCAAGGAATATTGAATTCTTCTGCAATAAGAAATGTATCTTTTCTTATTAAACCTGGAACTAGTATCAAATCAATATCATCCAATCTATCTTCAAAATGCTCATGGATTTCTTTGATTATTTGAGCAGGAGTCAAGAAAGCAGCTACTTGTGTCTCTGCTATATGCACCACTGCTTCCTTTTTTGATTTGTCAGCCATTTCCTTTACTAAAGGATAGGCTAAGTGTCCGGTTATAATAAGTATCATAAAATTCCCCATTTTTAAAAATTATTCCTTGAACTAATAAAAATAATCATATTTGTAAATATTATTTATCTTCTATACGGGCTGTCGCATGTCTGTCGGCCCAACATTGTATTACTACACCAACTGGAAGCCCTGCAGTATGAGTGTCCATCTTCAAAATCTTTACATCAAGTGCAGTTGTTCTGCCTCCAATACCCATTGGCCCTTTACCGTCCTTATTAATTCTTTCAAGACATTCAAGTTCCATTTCAGCTATTGTTGAGTCTGGATTACGTTCTCCCACTTTCCCAAGAAGTGCTTTTTTACCTAATTTCAATGCCATGTCAGAACTTCCACCTATTCCAACACCTACTACGATAGGAGGGCAAGGCTTACCACCTGCCTTTAGTGCTGTTTCAACAACAAAGTCCTTTACTCCTTCGATTCCTTCAGCAGGAAGTGCCATCTTAAGAGCATTGTTGTTTTCGCTGCCGAATCCTTTAGGCATGATAGTGAATTCTATGTAGTTTTCATCAATTAATTCAATATCTACAATAGGCACTTTGTCTCCTACATTTCCAGAGTTTTTCCTTGTGATAGGATCAACCACATTTGGTCTAAGTGGAACTTCTGAAGTAGCTTTAGCCACTCCTTTTTTGATTCCTTCATAAAGATTTTCAACATGAACCTTACCAAGCTTTACAAAAATTATAGGTAACCCTGTATCTTGGCACATTGGAATTGACTTTTCTTCTGCAAGTTCAATATTCTTTAAGATAGCTTCAATATTTAGCTTACCTAAGTCACTATCCTCACGTTTAAGAGCATATTCAAGTGCACATTTGACATCATCATTAAGAACGATAGCAACCTGTTTGTATAATTGATAAATGGTATCTTCAATTTGTTTTTCTGTTATCATAAAATCACATAAATTGAGTTAAGGAAAAATAATTAAATTTAAATTTTTTTTAAATAATCTATATAAGATATTTAATTTATTTATTTAAATAATTTATTAAAATTTATAAAAAAGAGATAAAAAAAAGGTCTGTTGAAAACCTTTTTTAAAATTTTATTTAAAATCTTTTTAACAGATATTTTTAAAAATTTTTATAGAAATTTAGGATTTCAACAAAGCCAAAAATAGTTAAAAATAAAAAAAGAGAATTTTAAAAAATAATAATAAAAATAAATTTTTTATTCAATATAATGAGCCCAAATCCAAGGAAGTGTGATAGTATAATGTGCCTGTGAATCATATGTATAATCGCCAGCAACACAACCATAAACAGTTATTGTATCCCCTTCAACAACATTATTTGAACCAGTATAAGATATATAAACAGTATCACCAAAGTTTCCATTAACATCTAAACGTATGTGGCCCCCTTCATCATCTTCACTGATTTCGAGAACCTCTCCAGTAACTTTAATTTTTTTACCATCATATTTTTCTGCATTTTTATTTAATTGTTTAAAAGGGATTATTTGACATTGACTTTTATATTCACTTTCAGATAAATTCATGAAGTCTAGAGTATCATTTGTTATAGATTCATGACTAACATCAGATCCAGAACCTCCAAATAGGATTATGGAGAGTACAAGTAAAATTAATAAAACACCCCCACAAGCACAAATCTTCTTCAAAAGACTCATATCTTTAAATTTTTGAACAAAAGATTTTTTTTTGGTTCGCTTTCGGAAATTTATTCAAATTATTTTTAGGAATCTCATTGTCTTTAACATCCTCAACAATATCCTCCTTTTCATTAAGACCAGTTTCATTAGCAGAATCAGACTTGATAATTTTTTCACCACAACTAGGGCAAAAACGAACCCCCTCATCTAATTCAATGCCACAGTTTGAACAATAATTACTCATAAAACACCTCATCACATTTCATTTAAAAAACTATAAAGAAAGGTTTATAGAAACATATATTTATAACTTTTGATTTAATTAAAAGTTAAAGAGGTTTAAATAGATTATTAGAAAAAAATAAATAAAAAAAAATAAAAATCTTAACTTAATTAAACTCAAATTAATTAAATTAAATTAATTTAATCTTATTAAACCATATTATATACAAAATAAATTAAATCATTAAATAATTTTTTATCCAATTTAAATACCCTAATTATATAAGTTACATAATATTATATTATTCAACACACAATATATAAATATTTTGAAAAATTTATACAAAAAATAAAAAATGTGAAAAAATAAACAAATAACTATAAATTAATTTTAAAGATAATTAATCTTTAAAAATTATTTTAATTAATAAAATTTCTAGAAAGAAAAAAGAAAAGAATTTTAGTCAAGGTTCTATGAACTAAAGTTCATGAAGCTTGGAATTATTTCAATAAAGTTTGAATTTTCTTAAATCCTTCGGATATTTTATCCTGTTTATCATGAATTATCTTTTCTGTATCATTTGTGAGTGCATGAGTTGGGCAGGCTTCAACACATTGTTGAGTGTCGTAATCTGCACAAAAATCACATTTGGTAGCTTGACCTATTTCATTAATGGTGACGGCTCCAATGGGACATATACTATGACATAATCCACAACCAATACATTTATCTTGCTTGATAGTAATAGCTCCACCTAAAGTTACAATAGCTCCTTTTGGACATATAGCAAGACAAGGTGCTTTTTCAGGACTGCAATGCATACAGAATAAAGGGACTCCCTCATGTACACGAATTGCATTGTTAGGACAATTACGTTCACAAAGTCCGCAATCTACACAAAGTTCTGGGTTAACTTTTAATTCATCCATATTCAACACCTCTATTCTCCATCCAATGGTTTTCTAGCTCTTGTATCAGTTGTAATTACATTGAGAAGACCTTTCTTCTTAGCAGGTTTATCCAAACCATAGATCTTTTCGATGTGTTCTCTTTGTTTCCTTTTAATGACATTTGCAATGTCATGAACTGCAATAGCTCTTTTGGAACAAGCTTTAACACATGCTGGGCCTTCTTCTCTTTCTGCACAATGATTACATTTGTGAGCATTGTTATATTGAATGCTGATTGCACCAAACGGACAAGCCATTGCACAGAAACCACAAGCAATACATTTAGTTACATCTAATCCTAAATTGCTCATTGCACCTGTTGGACAAATTATCTCACAAGGAGCATCCTCACATTGCTGACAACGAATAGGGAAATAGGAACCATCTAATTCATGAATAGTGATTCTAGGAACTCCATGGACTCCTTCACATGCTTTTTCGCAATCCTGGCATCCATCACATAATTCATTATCTACTATTAATTTCTCCAATAGAGACCCTCCTTAGATACCTAATTCTTCACATTGATTGTCAACGAATTCTTGAATTTCATTAATTTGTTCTTCTTTAAGATGTCTGAATCTTTTTTGAGCAGATAAGTATTCCACTACAGGTTTTCTTTCTTGAGGTCTGTAAGTAACTCTGAATTCACCGTTTTTAATTTCAAATAATCCCCATGCACCAGTTTCAACTGCAAGTCTACCTAATTTGATGGTGTGTTCAGGTTTAAATCCCCAACCGGTAGTACATGGTTGATGCAAGTGAATGTAAGCAGGACCTTTGGTTTCAGCAGCCTTTTTGACCTTTTTCATAAAGTCTTCAGGATAGGAAATTGATGCTGTAGCTACATATGGAATTCCATGAGCTGCCATAATGAAAGCCATGTTTTTCTTAGGCTTGTCTTCACCAAAGCTTAAGTTACCTACTGGTGAAGTAGTTGTTGATGCACCGTAAGGGGTAGCTCCACTTCTTTGAATACCAGTGTTCATGTAAGCTTCATTATCGTAACAGATATAGGTTATATTGTGACCTCTTTCCATTGCACCGGATAATGATTGGATACCAATATCTGCAGTACCACCGTCACCACCGAAAGCAACGACATTTACATCCTCTTTTCCTTGAGTTTTCAATGCTCTTTCTACACCGGAAGCCACTGCACCTGCATTTTCAAAAGCAACGTGGATCCATGGGACTTCCCATGCTGTTTCAGGATAAGGGGATGTCATAACATCCAAACAACCAGTTGCACAAGCAACCACAGTGTTTTTGCCTAATGCCTTAAGAGCAAGCCTTACAGCAATAGCTACTCCGCAACCAGCACAACCTCTGTGACCTGGTGCTAATAATTCTTCTTCAGGAAATTCCATATTATTCATCCTCCTTTAAGCCTAACCAAGTAACTTCTTTTACTGGATTTTTAGTTAATTCTACAGCTTCTTCAATGTATTCAGGAATTACATCTCTTCCACCTAATCCTAAAATGAAACCGTAGGTTTCTTTGTGACATTTAGCTTTCAAGTCTGCGAAAAGAGCCCCACCAATACCAAATGAAAAGTTTTTGTCAAGTACGGCTAATTTATCAGCGTTTTTGACGATTTCATCAATTTCTTCGAATGGGAATGGTCTGTAGGATCTGATTTTCAAGAGACCTACTTTTTCGCCTTTTTCTCTTAATTGATCAACCACATATCTTACGGTACTTGCCATTGAACCCATACAGACTAAGATGATTTCTGCATCGTCACATAAGTAGCTTTCAGTTAATCCATATTCTCTTCCGAATCTTTCACCAAATTCTGCACCTACTTCCTTGATTACTTCCATGGATTTGTCCATAGCAACTTGCATGTTATGTCTTGCTTCTGTATAATATGTAGGGTCTGCAAAGTTACCTAAAGACATTGGTCTTTCAGGATCAAGGTAAGCGAATTTAGGTACATAGGGTTCAAGGAAACTGTCCACTTCAGCTTGTTCGAGCAAGTCTACCGGTTCAACGGTGTGGGTTAAAATAAATCCATCTAAACATACCATAACTGGTAACATAACTTCTTCATGCTCTGCAATTCTGTATGCTTGAAGAATAGTATCGAATCCCTCTTGAGCATTTTCTACATAAAGTTGAATCCATCCTGCATCTCTTTGTGCGATGGAATCTTGTTGATCGTTCCAAATGTTTAAGGGAGCTGAAATTGCCCTGTTCGCATCTGCCATTACTATTGGAGCTCTCATACCTGCAGCTGCAAACAATATTTCATGCATTAACATTAATCCTTGAGATGAAGTAGCAGTAAATACTCTTACTCCTGCTTCAGAAGCTCCTAAAGTAGCACTTATTGCACTGTGTTCTGATTCCACTCTAATATACTCTGCATCCAAATCACCATCTGCAACAAATTGTGCAAGGTATTCGGATATGGTAGTTTGAGGAGTAATAGGGTAAACAGGAACAACTTGTGGTTTAGCTAACTTTACAGCTTCAGCAACTGCTCTATTTGTTGTCATAATTTCTTTTGCCATAAAATTTTCTCCACTCTTATTTTTTATCAATGATAGACATTATCTATCCAATTATCAACATAATTTAGAATAATTGATTGCACCACTTGGCAAAATTATTCTATTTCCATTTTAATAGCTTGAACTGGGCATTCTTCTTTACAAATACCACAACCTTTACAATAATCATAATCGATGTCATGGTCCTTGTTTACACATCCTTCCGGACAGAACATGAGACAGTTATTGCAATCTACACAAGCATCTTTGTCAAGGATTGGTTTAAAAGTTCTCCAACTCCCTGTTTTGTTTTTACGTGTACTTCCAGGTTCACTAATTGCACATCCAATAGAAACCATTTAATCACCTTTCATAATAAATTAATTTTTTAATCTTTACTACAGCCTTAAGCCATATCATAAGCTTTTTGAGCTGCTATTGCATTTTTCTCTCCAATTGGACCTGGGAAAGTTTCCTTAATTACTTCAATAAGTGAACCTATACTTACTTCACCAGTCTTCTTAGCAAAGTATCCTAAAATAATGGTGTTTACAATGTTAACACCTAAAATTTCAAGTGCGATGCCTGTTGCATCAACATCAAATACATCGTATTCAGATTCAACTTTCTCATGGGTATTTATAATAACTTCACCATTTTCCTTCAATCCAGAATAAACATCAACAACACTTAAAAGACCATCATCAAGAACTATCACATGATCAGGGTTGTAAACCTGATATCTTAAATTGATAGGTTCTGTGTTGATTCTGGTAAATGCCATAACAGGAGCTCCTCTTCTTTCTACACCAAAGAATGGGAATGCTTGAGAATATTTACCATCTTTAAATGCTGCCTTTGCCAAAATTTCTGCTGCAGTTACAGCACCTTGCCCTCCACGTCCGTGGAAGCGAATTTCAATCATTGATATTTCCTCCATTCTTTCATATACTATTAACTTTAAAGTACATAATATATAAACATGTTGATTTATCATGATAAATTATTACAAATTATTAAGGATTTCAAAAAATTTAATACTAACACATATTTTTTAATACTTATGGAAATTATATGATTAAAATCCACATTATGGGAATATCTTAAAATGAAAAAATGCATTTTGAAGAAAATCATTCCTAAGCAATTGAGATATTATAAAAAATATATTAAACAAATTAATAAAGGAAACATTTAGTGAAAAAAACATTAAAAAACTAAAAATTTATATTATAAAAATTTATATTATATGAAAATTATAAATAATTTAGTGAAATATTCGAAAGGGCAATATAGAAAAATCATTTAAAAAAAAAAAAATGATAGAATTTTTAAGAAACTATGATAAAAATATGGAAAAATTTAATAAACACAATGACAAATAATGATGAATTATGATAAATTTATCATGAAAAAAGTAGAAAAAAGTTAGAAATTATTAGAACTTTAGAAGAGATATAAGAAATAAAACAAAAAGACCTTTTATATCAAAATTATATTTTATAAATTTTATGTCATATTTATTTATTAAATTTTATATCCTATTTATTTTATATTTATTAGAATATTAATAAAAATTGAATTTGGAGACAAAATATGAGATTCTGTTCAAACTGCGGCAAAATACTGATACCTGATGGCAATCTAATCAAATGTGAATGTGGATATGAGGATAATATATCCAATGAAGACATTGAAAAGGAGTATCAGTTTGAAGGAGAGAGGAAAAAAGAGC
>CAJOMK010000051.1 GCA_905235495.1 uncultured Methanobrevibacter sp. | reverse complement strand
TAAAATAAATTGAAATAATTAATAAACTTTTAATTATTTTGATTAAAATTATAAATTGTCCAATTTTTTAAATTGAAATCGTGTTTGTGAGACACCCTCAAAGATAAAAAAATAAAATAATAATTAAATTTTAAATTTATTCTTCACAGGTAACAGTAATGTCAAAAGTTACATGTTTGTTGTATTGTTCAGTTTGTCCCGGTTGAATATAACGGAGAGGAGAACCAACTAACATGAGAGAATTACAAATTTCTCTAATGATATTGTCTGCAATTTCATTAGGGTGAACATCTTCACCTAATTCTTCATCAAAGTAAGCAAAATCATCAGGACCTACTCTTTTTAATTCAAACTCATAAACATTGTTGTTATTTGTGTTAACAGCTTTAATTTTATATATCATGATTTTTACCCCAATAAACAAAAATCTATTTCATTACTAATGAGGAGAGCAAAGATTAATTAAAATTTTTTAAAATTAAACTTCGGAATCGAACATTCTCGCTTCAATGATAATAAGATTCTCTTCATCATCTTTATCTCCAGTTGGATTATGACGAATTTCAAGAATTTCATCTTTAACTCGATGCAAATCGATTTCAACATAATCAGAAAGGATTTCACCAGTAAGTTGAAGACCTATTCTCAATCCTTCACCAGTCTCTTCATCTTCAGGAGTAATTCCTAAAACGATTCCTGGAGCAAAAATCCGATTGTAAGCAAGTTCAAAAACATCATCTTTCTTTACATCATTCCGGACATATTCAATAATCTCATCAGGTTCTAAAACAATTTCCTTAACCATTTCCTCTGCCTCTTAATGAATGAATAATTGATTAAAAAATATTATAAATTATCGTTGAATAATAATTTAAGTCAACAAGAATTATTTAATTAAATGTATTCAATTAATTAAATTAAACTATTTAAATTAATTCAGATAATTTACCATAAAAATCTTGAGCTATATCTGCATTTTTTAAATAAGCAATTCCTTTGGAATGTTCAATAGCAATAATAGCACCATTGATGGATACATCAGAAATTTTATCATATTTAATTCTTTCAGTAGCTATAGCATCATTAGAATTTTTATATTTTCTATCAATAAGGATAGAAGTATCTTCTAAATAAACTCTTGAATCAATATTGTATTCAGCACCATCTTTTGAATAATCAAACTCGAAAATAATTGTATCATACATAATAAACACCATTATATGAGAAAAATAGAGAGTATCTATTGATTACGATACACTCTAATAGCATTATATTCGTCGTCTTCTTCAATCCAAGTAGATAATCTGTCTCTGTTCTTTTCAGCATCAATCAATAAAGTACCTTTACCGTTTAAAGCGATATCTCCTTTATATTCAATGTATCTACCAGGATATGTTACACCATCTACTTCAGGATCAGTTACAATATCTTGTTCAACAAACCCCTCAAGCAATCTGCCTACTTTACCATGAATAATAATGTTACCGTTTTTCATCTGTCCACCAGGCCAACGGTTAACATTACCATCAATTTCGATGGTACCTTTGGTCATGTGAATTCCTGCAAGAATATCACAGTCACCTAAAACATGGATTTTACCACCAGTTAAACATTCTCCACATTGTTTTCCAGCATTACCATGAACAATAATTTCTCCACCAGTCATACCTCTCCATTCACCAATGTAAGATGCACCTGTAAATTCTTTGGTATTTCCCATAATTTCAAGTTTTCCACCAGACATTTCTCTTCCAGCATGAGCTTCCACATTACCATGAACAGTAACAAGTCCACCAGACATTTCCGCACCAGCATGAAGATCAGCATTACTATTTACTTCAATTTCACCATCAGTCATTCTGAAACCAATGTATTTTACTCTACCA
Organism: uncultured Methanobrevibacter sp.; assembly: GCA_905235495.1. Classification (GTDB taxonomy): domain Archaea; phylum Methanobacteriota; class Methanobacteria; order Methanobacteriales; family Methanobacteriaceae; genus Methanobrevibacter. The sequence goes on along the minus strand of CAJOMK010000051.1, from coordinate 6,214 downwards.
TAATCCCCATTTAAAACCATTTTTACTTGTGATGGAGAATCTGCTTCTCCTTCAATTTCAATATCAAAGAAATCAGTGATAGGGAATCTTGAATTTCCAATAGGAACTTGATAGGCATCCCAATTTTCTTTAGTCCAATCCATAACAGTATTTGGAACAATTTCATCAAATTCTAAAGCAATTTTAGAAGTTTTCTTCTGATTAAAAGTAATAATTTTCATCTAGAATCCTCCTTAATTATTTAGCTAGTGCTTGTACAGCAATAGGGTCAGATAAGTAATGATCATATACTTGATAAGTTTCCCATTTAATTGAATAATATTGGGTAAAGAAAGGCATGATTTCATTACAAATTCTAGCTTCTTCTTCTTCCCAACCTTTTACATCACACCAAATATCATGAGGTTTTTTAGTTGCAACAAGGTCACCGTCCTTACAGAGAATTTGACCATCTTTAATAGTTAAGTTAGCCCAACTAAATGCTCTTTCCACTTCTTCAGGGTTTCTGGATGGGTCAAAGTCATTAGGGTTTAAACCATAAACAGCAATATCTGCATTGTATCCAGGGGTAAGTGCACCTCTGTCAGTAAATCCATGAACTTTAGCAGGAGCAGCTCTAGTAATAGTTGCAATATCATAAAAGTCATATTCTCTTTCTAAACCAGCAAGACCAGTTCTTTTATGAGACCATTTGTGAACTTCACCATTTTCAATCATTTCCATTCTTCTAGGAGCACTCATTAACCAAGAGATAATTCTTGGATATCTGATGAATGGACCTGCATTAGGGTGGTCAGTGGTTAAACATACTTTCCATGGATCATCAATGAGCAAGAACAATTCAAGACCAATAGCCCATTGCAATGTTGCCACTGGAGTTTTTGGTGAATAGATACAAGGAATGATTCCTGCAGCAGTTTCACACTCAATATCCTTGTTAGCCCATTTTAAACCAGAAATCTTAAATAAGTCGTATTCCATTGGAGCGTCTGCAGTCATGGTTGTGGTTTCGTCAAAAGTAACTTGACCGATATCACAGGTCATGTAGTCAGTTTTATTTACGAATTTAGCCACTTTGTCTGCTGCAGAATCTGCATCTTTCCAACTGTTTCCACCATAAGAGTGGAATTGTAAGTGAGTTGTGTGTACAGTTTGGTTTCTGGTTTTCGCAGCCTTTTTAGTAGATTTAGTAATTTCCTTAATTGAATCTAAAGTGTCAATAGTAGTAGGATAATTTCCAGGGTGTCCTAAATCATTAGGGTGAATGTGAATAGAATGTGGAAGTCCTAACATTTCGTTTGCTTTAGCTAATGCTAAAACAACTTGTCTTGAAGTTACATCGAAATAAGGTGCTTTATCATCATATCCGTGTACGTTTTTACCCCATCCCCATGCTTCACTACCACATGGGTTTACGATTTTTACACCGTATCCTTTAGATATTCTTAAGAATGCTGCAATATATGCTGCTAAATCTTCAATTCTGTTTTCTCTTGCATATTCCATTACAAACCAATTGTTACCAAATAAGGTTAATGGGTTTACGTCAATATTTCTAATAGTTGCAATCTCTTCGTGAGTGTGTTTTGCTTCCATAGCAGGCATAGCTGCTTCACAAACAGTACCATATCCCATTCTTGAGTATCTGTATCCAGTGGTTGGACAACATGGGATGGAGAAACCAGCTTCGGCTCTTTCAACTTTTGTTTTCTGAGAAACTCCCCTTCTGGAGTCTTCAGGCCTATATAATCTACCTACAACTAATTTTGGACCAGCAACGTGTGCATGAGGGTCTACACCTGCCGGCATTACCACTTTATCAGTTACATCAATAACCTTAACATCATCAGGCAAGGATTCTACAATCTTACCATCCTTAACGAAGATATCCATCTTTTCTCCGTTTATCTCATTTGCTGGGTCATAAACAAGTCCGTTTTTAAGTACATATTCCATTTAATCACCTTTTTCGAGTAAACCTAAACCAGGGTTAGGTACATACTTAGGAGCCACATTAGGTTCTTCTCTAAGCTTAAATACTCTTTCTTTAATTTCACGTACAATCCATTCGTCATCACGACAGGTTTCAGGTTTATCAATAGCTTTTTTCATCCAAATTGGTACACCATCCATACGGTAACTTGTACCACCACATTCTACAGAGATGAAACTACCAGGCAATACAACATCTGCAAGTTCGGTAGATGGTCCCCAGTGAATATCTATTTGAATTACAGGAATATTTGCTAAATGTTGGTTTGCTCCATTAGGGAAGTGAGCCCCAGGGTCTGCAGCAATAACTAAGAAACAGTCAGGTTCTTCTCTTACAAGTAAGTCAATGGTGTTGGTTTCACCTAACATATATCTTCCATATCCTCTACAGAAGTCTACACCAAATGCCCAACCAGTTTCAAATGCCATGAAAATGTTGAAACCGTTTACGTTAAAGTGACCCCTCATTGGAGTAAGTCCCCATTTACTCATAGCATTCAAGTCTTGAATCATCTTAATAGCAATATCAATATTTCTTTGTTTTCCTAAAGTATGGGTTAAACCTAAACCGAAGAATAAAGTACCGAATTCAGCATTCTTCATAGTTTCTACAATTTCATAGATATCTTCAGCAGGAATACCAGAAACGGATTCAGATTGTAATTTTTTACCTTTGATTACAGCTCTGATTGCGTTATAGAAACCGTAGTCCCCATTTTGCTCAAAACCTACCCACATATCAGAACATTTTGCAGTGTCTGAGAATTTTGGATCCATGGTAATGACAGTCCTGTCAAATCTTCCTCTTTGTCTGAAGTATCCTCTTGGGAAAGCAGCCCATCTAGCCAAGTGTCTTGGGTGAGAGTTCATTGCATTACTACCTGAGTATACAATAACGTCTGCTCTGTTTTTAACTTCCCCTAAAGTCTGAATAGGATAACCTGCGTTTTGCATAGCTTGCAAACTTGGACCGTGACAGATAGTAGCTTGGTTATCTAATACAGCACCAATATATTCTCCTAATTCAAGTCCTTCTTTCATACATTCAGTTGAAGTTTCAGACCAACCATAGAATACAGGTCTAATGGATTCTGCAATGTATTTTGCAGCGGTATCCAAAGCTTCATCCCAACTTACTTCAGTAAGAACACCTTCTTCGTTTCTTACCATAGGAACCATAATCCTTTGGTCTAAATCTTCCATAACTTTACTTGCACCTAATCTGCATGCATGTCTTACAGCAACTACATGACCGTTTTTAACAAGGAAATCTAAGTCATCACAGTTACATCCACAAAATGCACAGGTACAGTTTTCTACAATATAATCATAATCAGTTACAGGTGGTTCATATGTCATGGTCTTCCAACTCCTCCCATTTACGTCCGTTGTAGAAAGGTCTTTCACCGAAAGATTCCATACTTTCAACAACATCATCATCTTCTTCGTCTACATACTTTTTGTATACCCATCTCATTAGGTCAGCCATTAATAAAACTTCTCTATCAGTTTTTTCAACAGTAGCATGAATTCCTTTATAAGTTGGGTCTGAACAACAGTAAGTTTCATGACTTACAACAGTATTTGCCCAAGGTCCTTTACAGATAAAAATAGTTCCTTCATGAGGGGCATCTCTTGACCTTGCTGCATTTACAACTACTTCACCATAATCGGTTTTTACAAGAACATGATCCCAGTTTTCTACACCTAACTTTGCCATGTCACGAGGATCCATATAAGCAGTTCCTGAAGCATTTTTATATTCCTCTTTTAATGTAGAACCTCTTTTCTTACAAGCACCTTGATAAATATCAGAACCAGTGTTTAACATACATTTAAGTACTTTGATTGTCTCTGCTCTTGGTGCTACATTTGGGTCACCTACAACCGGTTTCTCTAAATAACTATTCGCATAATGCATAATTTCACTCCTATTCAAGCCATATAGCATCTACTGGACAGAACATTTGACAAGTCCCACATTTATCACATTTATCCGCACTGAATAACTTGATAAATCCATTTTCAACCATCATAATAGTTTCAGTTGTTTTGGAACCATGCCCACCAGCATTTTCTGGGCTAATACTAGCGTTTACAGGACATGCAATAACACATATTCCACAACCTAAACATCTATCTTGATCAACTTTAAGTTCCATATACTCACCATATAAATTACATAATTATTATTAATTTGATAAACGAATTAATAAAATTAAAAATATACTAAAAATCCACATACAAAAAATACATTTAAAATCAAATTTAAAATCATATTTTGAATTTTTTGATTATTAAAATTTTAAAGATACTTTTTAATATGCTTTTTAAGATTGAGAATATATTAAATTTGGCATATAATATATAAATTATTATATTATAATAATATATGTAAAATATATAAAATCATAGTTAAAAAACTATCGATAAGTCAATATATTTTTTAAAATATTTCAATTTATTAGTGACTAAAAAATATCAATTAATAAACCATCAATAAAACCAATATAACCCTTCAATATTAACAATCTTGAAATTGATTTTAAAAATTAAGAATAAAAACATATTAAAAATATTGATTTTAATAATAAAATCAAAATTTAGTAATGGATTAATGGTTAACTGTTATTAACTCGTTTTATTTACTAATCTAATTTAATAATGCGTTGAATGCTGCAATCCAAGTTTTGGAACTAGTTGGAGTATAATTAATTTTTGTTCTTACAACTTCTAGAGCTCCATTAGGACATGCTTTAGCACATGCACCACATTTAATACAGAATTCCTCTTTTACATTTACTGGAACTCCTCTTACAGGACCAGTAGTTTTAGGAACTTCTAAAGCATTACATGGACATAAATCTGCACATGCACCACATACACCACATTTTTCTTCATCAACGTTTACATAACCTTCAAATGGCTTTTCAACTATAGGTGCATCTTCGGAACATACACCAGCACACCAACCACACCTAATACAAGTTTCATCATCGATTATAGCATCACCAGTAATGACAGCTTTTGCAGGGTCTAATTCATATTCACCATAGGAACAGGACCTACATACTGCTTTAATAGCATTAACAGGGCATGCTTTTTTACATACGAGACAGTATACACATTTTTCTTTGTCAATTACAATGCTTTCTTCACCAGTGGTTTTGTCTACTACAATAGCTTCTGCAGGACATAATTCAGCACAAGCTCCACAGTAAATACATTCATCTTCACATACTTCGATTTCACCAGTGACTAAGTCTGCTCTCTTAGGCAATTCACGATTAATGGTAATAGATCCTCTAGGACATGCAACTTCACATCTTTTACAGAATACACATTTGTCCTCATCAATAACTGCACTGGAAATAAGAGTAGGGTAAGCATCAATATCCTTAATGGATACACCATCTATATCAAGGTTTAATGCAGATGCTGGACAAACTCCACTACACATACCACAAAGAACACATTTGTCCTCATCAATAGTAACTTTCACTACATCTTTAGTTTTATTAGTGAAAAGCTCATAATTTTGAGTAATTTTCTCATGACCGCTAAAGTAAGTAGTGAATTTTTCATAGTTACGTTCTGATGGAGCTACTGCATCTATTTCAATAGCACTTACAGGACAGGTGGATTCACAAAGTCCACAACCAATACAAATGTTGCTTTTAAAAGATAAAATCCTTTCTCCATTAGCGGACCTTTTGATTTTAAAGTTATTACCTTCAATTTCTTTAACGTTAACCATTTTTTACCTCCAAAATTTCAATAGATTTTGTTGGGCAACTCTCAACACACATAAGACAGCCACAACAATAACGGGGGTTTATTTTTGCTTTTAGTGAATCCAAACTAACAGATTTCACTTCACACAAATCTACACATAATCCACAACCAATACATCCATCGTTTATCTGTGGGTCATAATGATTCATATTAAAAATAGTCACGATTTGACGAATTTCTTTATAATCTCCAAATAAAACTTTTGCAATTAATATAAAATCCTTAGGACTTAGCTCTAAAATAGCTTTAGCAAGTTCAATTGAATCCATAGAAATGTTCCTACCATTCAAATAGTGGGAAATAGTTGACCTGTCTACACCAATCTGAGATGAAATCTCCTTTTGAGACAAACCTTTTTTTCTAAGTTCAACACTTTCTAAATATTTTAGTCCAGATACTATATGTTTTGGCATAAATTCACCATGTG